>CBFDCD010000187.1:0-3779 GCA_965603225.1 uncultured bacterium | reverse complement strand
CTGTCTATAAAATTCCATATCTGGGAGACATTATTGATCTCCCATGGAAATGTATCTTTCTGCAACAATCGAATAATATTTTTAGTTGCGCTATCTTGAGATTCCCCTGTGACATAGGATCTGGGTGCGCCTTCACCATACCCTGCTATTTCTCCATGATTTGCAGCAACCTCCACGACTATGTTATTTGCCGACAATCTTTTTCTAAGGGAATGAGAAAATTCAAATAAAAATGGAAGGCTTATCGGATAAATATTTACCTTTCCTATTTTCATTATTATTAAATGTTATCCTTAGGTGGTTGCATTGAGGATGGATCAACAGGGAGGGTTAGGATAAAGGACGCACCCTTTTCATGGGGCTCGCTTTTTGCCATAATAGCCCCGTTGTGGAGCTGCATATTCTGATAGGCGATAAACAGGCCAAGTCCTGTTCCATTGTGGATGTTACTCTTACGTTTTGTAGTGAAAAAAGGGTCAAAGATTTTATCAATCGTAGGCTGAGGAATCCCAACCCCGTTATCTTTGATTTCTATGTTAATGACTTTTTTGTCCCCTCTATCAGGTGGAATTGAGGTTGTGACTTCAATCCTTCCGCCATCCGGCGTAAAATCTAAGGCGTTAGAGATGAGGTTTAAGATAACCTGTTTCATTTTTTCGGAATCAATCCATATTTGACCTATGTCAGGATCAAATTGGATTATAATCTGAATATTTTTGGCATTGCTTTGCGGTGAGATAAGGAGGATCATTTTTTTAATCAAATCATGTATGTCATTGAATTCAAAGCACGGTTCCTTTTCCTTTACCAAATCCAGTAGCTCTGTTATCAAGCCATTAACCCTGTTTGTTTCTTCCATGGCGATTTTGTAAAAATCATTTCGAAATTCGTCATCTTCATATTTTTGAGGTAACATCTGCATAAAAGTGCCTATGGCCGTCATTGGGTTTTTGATTTCATGGGCAAGCCTTGCAGCAAGGTTTCCTAAAAAGGAAAATTTTTCCGCCCTGCTTAACAAAACGTGCGATTCCGTTAGCTCCTTCATTCTTTCCTGGAGTTTACTGTAAAGTTTTGCATTTTCAATGGCTATTGCAATCTGTGGCGCAAAGATATCTAACGTTTCTCTTGTTTCTTCAGAAACTCCCTTTTCACCCGTTGAATCCGTAGCAATAACCCCAATAACTTTTGATCTTGTTATAAGGGGAACTACATAAAGAGAAGTGGGTTTTCCATAGGTTAGTATAATATTTTTCTGATGCAGGCTGGAGGCATTAACATCCGGAATATACTCTGATATTCCAGTGCTGGCGACCCTCGCAAGAATGTTGCTTACCCTGGATAGAGAAACATGGTAATTTTTTATTTCTTTTGGGATAGCACCGTTTAATCCTGTTCCATACAGATATTCAAGGGATTCTCCATCTTCAGAAACGAGCATTATTACCGCACGGTTTATCCGGCATGTGTTGGCGAGAATATTCATTATAGCGCTTAAAACATGTTTCAAGTCCAGCAGGGAGAGAATGGCCTTCCCGGTATCTTGGACAGCCATGAGTTGTTTGATTTTACGGTTTAGTTTTAAATTAAGTTGATTGATCTCGGTGTATTTTTTTTCGATAATCTCTTTATTTTTTTCCTGATCTGCTATTATATCTTTTAGCATTGCCCTTGAGGTAAAAAATCTCGAGAGATATTCATAGATCCTGCTTTTCATAGGCCATTGCAGATGGTATTCACAGTAAGGGTTGTCTTCAAAGAAACAGCATTTTTCCTGAATATCCAACGGCCTTCCGCCCCATATGGTGTGGAGATAGGCATAGATAGCCTGGTTATAGACACATAAATCCTTTGAAGGCTTCATCTCTTTTTCCCAGTGGAGCCTAATAATGGCGGTGTTTCTCTTTATCTCGATGAGTTCTACCCTTTTATTTCGGTTAAATTTATCATTAATTTTTTGGACAAATTTAAGGGCTTTTTTTGACGACCAGAAGGCCTTTACAAATATTTTCTGGATATAACCTAAGTGGGCATTCTCTATGGCAAATTTACCTATTTTATTGGGCGCCGAATCATCATGAAGGATAGATTTTGCCCTTTCAAACATCTTTACAATTACTGCTGTGGGGACCCAGTTATTTGTATCGGTGAGAAATGCTATAGGATCAGCGAGATTATCAAGCTCAGGGTCGAGATCACCAAGCATTGATGAAAAGTCTCCTGAGTTGTTTTTTCTTATGTACTCTAAGATGATCTTGCTGTTTATACAGCTTACTTCTTTTTTCATTTACTTACTATTGACAGTTTCGAAAAAAGTGTTTTGCCGGTCATATTTAAACTTCATTACATTCGGATTGATCGGAAATATTGAAATTTATTGCAGCGCAATAAAAATTTAATTCTTGATACATGCTTATTAACCCTCTGCAGGTGCCGGCTGAAGTATAGCTGCAGGGAATGCTTTATGGGGCACATTCCTTGGGGAGGGAAAATCTATTATTCCATAGTACTTTTTCCATTGATACCATTCTTCAGGAAATTTGTATATATAATGCTCCAGGAATTTTAATGCCAGGGCCCCGGTTGATTTATTTTTTGGACTTTTTAATTTGACCAAAATGTCATTCAGTGAATTCACTATAAACCTGTATTTGCCCCTCTTAACCCTGTGCATTACTGCAAAGGCCGTATATGTATCCAGTCTTCTTGTCAAGATGTTAATCGTCCTGTCCAACTTAATCTGATTGCCCATAAAATCAATATTTTCTCTCGACGATTTCCATTCATCAATCTCATCGCATTGTGTAATTACCACTCTGTTTTCTTTTAGGTTATCATGAATGGCTTTTAGAATATTAGGTGTGCTATCAGCATCTATTATCCTGGATGAAAATTTAGATGCCTTTTCAATTGATATATCACGTAAGGAGCGTGAGGAAAATCTGACAATTATTGTCACAGGAAAGTGTTTCGCTGCCAGATAGCCCGGGGTGAACTCTACGCCACCAAAATGACTGGTAACCAAGAGAACGCCTTTACCCATGGAAAGTCCCTCCTCTATTGCTGCAAGCCCTTCATCTTCCATGTTTTTGTGCATAAAGCTTTTTAGCTCCTCAGCAGAAGAAAATGCATTAAATAACTTCTCATAATAGTGATACAATATCCCCTTGTAAATATCTCCAGTAATTGATCTTATTTCAGGGTGCTTCTTATGATTTGAAAATACTGCCTCAACAGCAAGTACAATTTTCTTCTTTTCCTTTACGCTAAAAAAGATATATAATCTACCGAGAATAACTATATAAAAATGGGCAATTCCCCAGCCCAATGACCTGTAGATGAAAATATTAAATTTTAACTGTAAGAATTTACTAAGATTGATTCGCATTCTGCACCCCCAGTCTTTGCAATTTTTTTTTAGATATTCTTGTACCTGTATAAAAAGTAAGGGTGACCCTTTAAAATTCCACCCTGGCCACTGTCTGCATAAGGCAATGTCTTTCCCCCATATAATTCACATTGGCATATAACAATATCCATGCCAAGCAGTAATTTTTTATAGAATAAAAAACCTTTACAAACAAAAAGTATATCTTGGGGGACAAGGTCAAGAATCATTGCCCATGAATATTTTATTAAAATAAAATAGGCTTGTGTATCAATATAAACATTATTCAGATCTTCCTATATGGGAAATTTGTATCTTTTTGCACATAAACCTGTGCAGTGCTGCACACTTTTAAGTGCATGTCATCTTTTAGGCCTTTGCAATCAATCATATT
>CBFDCD010000186.1:0-3793 GCA_965603225.1 uncultured bacterium | reverse complement strand
ATAAAGGTGATTGAATCAAAGACAAGGGAATCAGAAGATTTTGCAAGCCTCATTAAACTGAAAGTTAAGACATCTACCACTAACAATATTATATCCGGTACAATATTTGGTAATCAATTGCCGAGGATACTGAGAATCAATAATTTCTTTTTTGAGGCTGTTCCGGAGGGGCATAACCTCTTAATAAGCAGCATAGATCGACCTGGAGTCATAGGCAGGATTACAAGTATTCTCGGCAAACATAATGTTAATATAAGCGGCATGCAAGTGGGAGAGGAAAAAGAGAAAAGGGAAAATATAATACTTCTGGCTACAGATATTGCCGCTGATAGTGAAACCATTGAAGAGCTAAGAGGCCTGGAGCATATATCTTCAGTGAGGAGGATAGAGTTCTAAGAACTTCGAAAAACCGGTATATATGACGGCATTGAGCTGTCAAGTTTGTTTGCGGCAATAGGTGCTGCAGTTGTTTAATGATTATATTTTATTAAAGGAGGCAAAATGCAAACAAAAAAAATCTTTTTACCAGAGTCCGAATTTCCACGTCAATGGTACAACATTCAGGCAGACATGCCGACCCCTCTGGAACCACCACTCAATCCTGGAACCGGGGAACCAATTAGCCCGGACGACCTCTCAGCCATATTTCCTATGCCCCTTATTGAGCAAGAGGTTAGCCAGGAACGATGGATTGATATACCGGAAGAGGTCATAGAAAAACTTCTTATATGGCGGCCAACTCCCCTATACAGGGCATATAACCTTGAAAAATATCTGGAAACACCTGCCAAGATTTATTTCAAAAACGAGGGGGTAAGCCCTCCCGGGAGCCATAAGCCGACTACCGCCATACCTCAGGTTTATTACAATAAGATATCCGGAACAAAGGCCATTACCACTGAGACCGGTGCAGGACAATGGGGGAGCGGCCTTTCCTTTGCCGGAAAGCTTTTTGGCATGCCTATAAAGGTATGGATGGTCAGGATAAGCTATGATCAGAAACCATACAGAAGATTAATGATGGAGGTATGGGGTGGAAAATGCGTAGCAAGCCCAAGCACTGAGACAAATGCCGGGCGTGCCGTCTTGGAGAAAGATCCTGATTGCCCTGGGAGCCTTGGCATGGCTATCTCAGAGGCGGTTGAGGCCGCTGTGACCGGCGATAATACCAAGTATGCCTTAGGCAGTGTGTTAAACCATGTTATGCTTCACCAGACTGTAAATGGTCTTGAGACCCAAAAACAGATGGCCATTGCCGGAGATTATCCTGATATGATTATAGGATGCGCAGGCGGCGGAAGCAACTTCGCAGGCAATTGCCTGCCTTTTTGCCGGGATAAGATAGCCGGCAAAGATATAGATATTATAGGCGTTGAGCCTGCATCATGCCCAACCATGACCATGGCGCCCTTTGCATATGATTTTGGTGATACAGCGGCAACGACACCACTCTTGGCCATGCATACCCTGGGGCATAATTTTATACCGGCCCCTATACATGCAGGGGGGTTACGCTATCATGGTATGGCGCCTATTTTAAGCCAGTTGATTTTGGATAATATTATACGTGCGGAAAACATACAGCAGATTGAGACCTTTGAGGCAGGATTGATTTTTGCCAGAACAGAGGGCTTTATCAGCGCACCTGAGACAAATCATGCTACTGCCATGGTTATAAGGGAGGCACTTAAGGCAAAGGAAGAGGGAAAAGAAAAGGTCATACTCTTCAATTGGAGTGGACACGGCCTGGTAGATATGATGGCCTACCAGGATTATCTTTCCGGAAAGTTGTCGGACCATGCTATAGATGAAGAGGGAATAAAAAATGCATTGAAAGATATTGCTCCCTTACCAAAACCAAAACAATTTAAGATTGGAAAGGTAGATTAAAATAACATGCCCCAAGGGTTCACGATAATGGTGAATCCTTGGGGCATTAAAGTAGGTTTTATGAAAATGAATAATGTTATTAACCCACCGGAAAAGGATTTTCAGATCAGATGCCCGAGACTTGGCCATAAAATTTCATTTTCCTATTGCTCTGAGGAAAACAATGGTCTTCCATGTCATAGAACGCTTGACTGCTGGTATCCGTATTTTCCTGTATATGAATTTTTCAGGCAAAAACTAACTGAAGAAAACTGGAAAAAGGCCTTTGAATCGGAGGCGCAGCCAAAGGTTTCAAGTATAGTGGAATTAATAGAAAGGGCGAAAAAGGTAAAGGCGGAAAAGTTATGAGACAAGAGATATTGCTTGGGAACGGGGCTATAGCCCTGGGGCTTGTAGAGTCCGGATGTCAGGTAGTGACATCCTATCCCGGCACACCAAGTTCAGAGATTCTACCAGAGGTTGTTAGATTTGTAAAATCAGAAAAACTTAATACATACACAGAATGGTCAACAAATGAAAAGGTTGCATTTGATACTGCCTTTGCTGCTTCCATTAGTGGGAAGAGGGCTGCCTGTTGCATGAAACAGGTTGGTCTTAATGTGGCTGCTGATTCATTAATGAGTGCGGCATATCTTGGAAATATAGGTGGCCTTGTTATTATATCATGCGATGATCCCGGACCCCATTCTTCCCAGACAGAACAGGATACTCGCTTTATGGCAAGACTTGCTAAGGTACCGGTCTTAGACCCTTCCAGCCCGCAGGAGGCAAGGGAGATGGTAGGCCTGGCCTTTGATATATCAGAGGAGTTTGAAGTGCCGGTGATATTGAGACCGGCTATCAGGGTATCCCATGCTCGTCAAAGCATATCATATGACGAAATTAAATCAAACAATAAGAGGGCATCCTTCATAAAAGATCCCACAAGGTGGGCGGCCACTCCACGGTTTCGCCTTAAACTACACGGGGAATTGAACAAGAAACTAAAGGATATAGGGAGAAAATTTGATACTCTATCAGATTATAATTTTCATAATCTTGTGCCAGGCAAGAAATATCCGCTTGGCATAATCGCAGGTGGTATACCTTCCGCCGTTATCCGCGATTTTTTATCAGAGGAAGAACGCAAAGACCTGCCATTTTTGAAGATAGGTGCCCCTTACCCATTTCCTGAGGCGTTGGCCGAAGAATTCACATCAGCGTGCGAAAAGGTGCTGGTAATAGAAGAGACGGATACGCTTATTGAATATCTTCTTAGGGATAAAGACAAGGTTTTAGGTCGACTTTCCGGTCATGTCCCCCTTGAAGGTGAGCTTGTGCCTCAGGTTATCCATAAATTGATCAGCAAGGTCTTGGAGGAGATGAACCTCACACCTTTAAACGCAGACGATGATAATGAGGTAATGAGTCTAATTGGTGACTTACAGCTTCCAATCCGAAAGCCGACTTTATGTCCGGGATGCCCTCATAGGACATCCTTTTTTGCAATAAAAAAGGCAAAGCCTAAGGCAATATTTACATCAGATATAGGGTGCTATACCTTGGGTGTTAACCTCGGCGGTGTTGATACGGTTTTAGACATGGGGGCCGCTATAACTATGGCAGCCGGCTTCTATCATTCCTTTAATCAGGACGGGGTGAAGCAGCCTATTATAGCCACCATAGGGGATTCTACATTCTTTCACTCCGGCACGGCTGGTTTGTTAAGCGCAGTCTATAACGGTGCGAGATTCATACTTGTTATACTGGATAATATGATAACCGCCATGACGGGAATGCAGCCGACGCCCGCCTTAGGCATAAGGGCGGATGGTAGTAAAGGGAATACTATCTCCTTGGAGAGAATTGTTGCCGGATGCGGGGTTGATTTTATAGAGGTTGTCGATCCCTATAATATGGATAC
>CBFDCD010000185.1:0-3832 GCA_965603225.1 uncultured bacterium | reverse complement strand
AAAATGGATGAAATGATAAAAGGAGAATATTTGGTTGTTAAGATATTCGCAAATAAACCTATAGAGGTTTTTGCATATGATAAGAACGGGAAAGAGGGAGAACAGGTAGAAGGTAAAACTGTTAAACGGGATGACGAGTACCTTCAAGGGCCTATAAATACCTATCATCAGAGCTTATGGTATTCCGGCAGCCCAATATGTTTCTGGCACGGAGGGAAAAGATACTGTATTAATAGAGAATAGCTTATCCTTTATGCTTATTTCTTAAAAAAAAAGGGATATGCATTTCTCATGCCCAGGCTGCTCGGACCTGATACGCCGTTACTATATTGTTTTGGGCCTTACCTATTCTATCGACGCCTCTTTTACGGGCAGCTCGGCCTTCATAAATCCCGCCATGCTAAAATGACTTAACGGAACAGGAAAGATACATACAAAAAAACACCTCTCCAATTTGACTTTTTTTGTATTAGTGCAGCCACAAAGCACCGAAGACACTAAGACTCTAAAATAATTCATTATTTCTCATTCACATAAGCCGGAGGGTCATAAGAATTAATATGGAATTACCTTGCGCTATTGAGGCTATCTATAGTAATCATCTTCTATACTTATATAAAATCGGATTGGGTAATGTACAAAATATTCTCTCAAACAGACGACAAAACAATTTATGCATCACCGGACAGCACAATATTAGAGGCGACACTCAAGGCGAACATCAAACACATTCATGTTTGCGGGGGAAATGCCCGATGTTCAACCTGCCGGGTTTATATTATGGATGGATTGGACAATTGTCTGCCTCGAAATGAAAAAGAAAAGCAGGTAGCTGAGAAAATGGGATTCCCAGAAAATATTCGATTAGCCTGCCAAACAAAAATACGTGGTAATATCACTATTAGACGCCAAGTTGTTGATGACCTGGATATAAAAATCATATTAAAACAATTCGGAGATACGTCCGGCACCAAACTCGGACAGGAAAAAGATCTTTCAATTCTCTTTACTGATATTGAAAACTACACCCAATTCGCCGAGGCCTTGCCTGCCTATGACGTGGTGCATGTCTTAAATCGATACTATCAAACAATGAACGGTATTATTGTTCAACACAAAGGCATTATCAGCGATGTGGCAGGAGACGGTATATTGGCTTTGTTTGGCGTAATAGAAGATAGCAAAAGCCCTGTATTAGATGCCATTAATACAGTTCGCGAAATGCACACGGCCTTGATTCAGTTTAATACGTATCTCAATCAAATATACGGCCGTTCTTTTGGGATAAGGGCAGGGATTAATTTTGGGAAAGTCATTGTCGGAAATTTTGATACCGGCATGATGAGTAAAGTTTCCGCTATTGGAGACGCAGTTAACATGGCAAGCCGGATAGAAACGTCAAATAAGGATTTAGGCACGCAGCTGCTGATTTCGCAATCAGCCTATGAAGAAGTAAAGGGGTTGGTAGAGCCCGATAAAATGTATCGCGCGAGATTAAAAGGTAAATCCGGAGACTACCTTCTGTATGCCATAAAAGTTTAACTTATTGAAATAAAAGGGATTTTAATCCTGTCCTCTATTTATTAATTTCACAACATCAACGAGATTCTAAAAATGTTGTTCAAGATAAATTCAGAAAAAGCTACAAATTTTTCTCTTCGTCGGTCATACATCAAATCTTTTTTATATACGCTTTATGGCAATACCTTCTACGGCATCTTTTAGGGCTCCAACACCTTCAGTTATGTCGGAACGGCCAGGCGCTGGAGTCGCAAACCATTTTCGTAAAGGCGGCTTGGTCGGAGTCTTCCTATCTTCCACCACGCCCCTTATCTTTATCCTTCTCCTCCCTGCCTGAATAATCAATCGGTTTCTAAACCGGGAGTAACTTACTCTTTGTATTTCCGCGGCCGGCACAAATATTTTCTCTACCGGCGAGGTCACCGTAAAACCTTCAGGTATCACATCAACATACTGCTCATCTGCGGTCCTTCGATCCATAAAATAAATAAGCCCTATCCAGCTTGGCAGCAAGAGGGCGAAAAGGATGCCTATCCCCTTCAAGAATACACCAAGGGCAAAGACGACAATCTCTATAACAAGCTTGAGTGTGGTAGGGGCCTGGAACACAGTTGACTTCATAATAGCCATAAATATAGGTGCAAAATAATATATCCCTGCGCCTATGACCGCTACCTGAATAATAAATATTAGAAACAGCCATATCCTGGCATACCTTCGGCGGGTAAAGAAAAAGCTCCGTCCAACAGGCGGCTCTTTCCATCGTGGCCCCCGCAATGCAGAGGTTAAATGATATCCGAATGCTTCAAACAGGGAATACATGACAGGAACTACTATAAGTGTTAAAACAGTCGCAAATGCTATGCCGAAGATTATGACAACCCCCATTCCCTCCCACAGTTCGTCCGTTATAGTGAGTGTTATTATACCGCCTATGGTGGAAAGCGTCGTAGAAATGATGGGCCTCAACCGCTGCCGACCTGCGGCGATAACGGCATTAAAGATATTCATCTCCTCGTCACGCATTCGGTTGATACAGTCTACGAGTACAATAGAGTCATTCACTACAATCCCTGTCAGGCCTACCAGTCCAACAAAGCCCATGATGGAAAAATTATTTCCCGTAACAAGCAGTCCGAAAATGGCTCCCACAACCGAGAGAGGAAGGGCGGTCATAATGGCAAGGGGTTGGAAATATGAATTAAATTGTGTAACAAGGAGTGTAAAAATGAGGATAAATGCTACCATATAAGCCAGTTTAAGGCTTGCAAAGGATTCTTCTGTCTCATGGTATTCTCCTGAAAGGTCAAATGAATAACCATTAGGCAGCTTGTATTCGTCAAGTATTTTCTTAAGATCCGTAGTAATTTCCACTGCGGATCGTTGTTCGTTCCGGGCCGATACCCGTACCACCCTTCTCCGATCTACGTGCCCTATACTGTTTATACCAGGCCCCCGGTTAAAACCGGCAATATTGGACAGGGGCACCAGCTCACCGGACTTTGACCGTACCCTGACCTTTTCCAGCATCATATGACTGGTCCTGGATTCCGGCGAGAACCGAACCTTAAGATCATATTTCTTTGATACATCCAACTCATCCCTGAATTCCCGTATATCCAGGCCGGCCGTGGCGCCCCTTAGCCCCATGGCCACCATATCCAACGGCACACCCAACATGGCCGCCGAATCTCGATCTACCTGAACCCTAAGCTCAGGGGGTGCGTCGGAAAAATCATCCTTGATATCGGCCACTCCAGTAATTCGTGTAAGAATATCCTTCACATTCTCCGTTATATGACGAAGTGTTTCTATCTCAGGTCCAATCACCTTTACCACGATAGGGGCAAAGGCAGGGGGTCCCCATGAAAGTGGGCGGAAACGTATCACAGCACCTGGTATGGTATCCAGTTTAGGACGGATGCGCTTTTCTATCTCCTTGTGGGACGGCCGGGCATATTCCTTTCCGTCAAGAAGCTCAATCGTTACCTCAGCATAATTGCTTATTTTTCCTGACCCGAATGATATCTCATAGGCGCTTTGACCTTTTGCACCTGCGGTCGAGACTACTTGAACCGCTTCGGGCACATTTTTTTTCACTATCTTTTCGATTTGAAGCGCTATATCATTTGTAATGTCCACGTCAGTCCCTGGCGGTGTTTCCATAGTGATATAAATATAATCAAAATCTATATCCGGAAACATCTCTATCTTTATCACCTTCATGCCAATGAGGCTTATGGCCCATGCAAGGCTCAGTATGGTAAAAAGCACGATTATGAAACGATGATTCAATGCCCAGGAAACGCCT
>CBFDCD010000184.1:0-3853 GCA_965603225.1 uncultured bacterium | reverse complement strand
CCGGATAGAATTTGTCCTCCAGTTACCACAGGCCCAAAACCGCCGCCGGACAATGCCTTGTTAAAGGCACTGAATATGCCTACTGCCATCATTTTTTGCCATGAAAAGGTAAATGTTTTGTTGAGCAGAAGAACAGCGCCCATAAAGACCACTAATAATCCTATATATGTCTTTATATATGTTTTGGGGATATTTATTGCTATAAAAACGGCAATAATGGCGGCAATAACGCCGAAGCCTACTATGATAAATACGGATTTCAGGTCTCTGGATTTCCCCCTGTAGGATACGTTGTTAAATTGCTGGTGAAAGAATGAGGCTGTAAAACCACCAAACGCCTGAGACAGGAGTATTGCAGGCACTGCATCTACAGGAGAAAAACCTATTATAATTAGAATGGGCGCAAGAATTGTACCGTAACCCATACCTATTGATGCATCAATAAATTCACAGGTAAAGGCCAATAAAAATAATATAAGAAATAATTCTACGGTAATGACCATTGGTTATCTCGATATTAGTTTAGACCTTAAATATCTAGATTCAAAGGGGCAAAGGCACATAGGCACAAAGATTAAGGGACTATTTTTTGCCCAACTTCCTGATTAAGCTACTCACCATTCTTTCTATTTCCCTGCTTAACTCATAGATCTCATCAAATTTATTTTTATCAATATATAGGAGGTTCAAAGAAATTTCTATCTGAGTTTGTAATTCATAGAGGGAGCCTGTTGCGATTCGCAAGAAGTGGATATAATCATTCGTATAATTCCTACCATAACCTTCTGCTATATTGCTCGGAATGGAAATCGAGCATCGTCTAATTTGAGACGTTAAACCGTAAGCTTCGTTATTAGGAAATGTATTTGAAATTTTATACACTTTTGTTACCAAGGTCATCGATTTTTGCCAAATGATAAGATCCCTATACGTTTTCATTTTCCTCTGTACCTTAGCGTATATTAACTTTGTGCCTTTGTGCCTTTGCTCCTCTGTGCCTGAGCAGTTACGCTAAATCTTTTATTATCCTTTTTTCTTTGAGCAAATCCACAATGGTGTCAACGATATCTTCAGGGGAATGGAGGTCTGTTTCAACCACTATTTCGGGTTGTTCAGGTTCTTCATAGGGGGATGATATACCGGTAAATTCCTTGATTTTTCCTGTTTGCACCTTTTTGTACAGTCCGTTGGGGTCACGCCTTTTACATACCTCAATGTCGCATTTAACATAGATTTCAAGAAATCTTTCTATAGGCAATAATGACCTTACAGATGCCCTGTCACGTTCAAAGGGCGATATAAATGCGCAAATGACTATATGCCCGGCCTCAAAAAAGAGCCGTGCCGTTTCCCCAACCCTTCGTATATTTTCCGACCTGTCTTTATCGGAAAATCCTAAATCCCTGTTAAGACCATGCCTAATATTGTCGCCGTCAAGGAGCATTGTATGGCAGTGAGAGTTAAACAGGGTCTTTTCAAGATTTTTGGCTATTGTTGATTTCCCTGATCCTGAATAACCTGTTAGCCATAACACAGCCGCCTTATGGTTGTTACGCTGCTCTCTTGCTCTGCGGGATATATTCCATCCTGTCCAGACCGTATGGGGAGACTTTTTCTGGATGGCCCCTTTGGCCTCTTTTTTACCTACAATATCGTCAACTGTTCGGATAACGCCCCTTATCATACCTGCAGCAACGATATTATTTGTATGGGGGTCTATCAGGATGAAACTTCCTGTGCCGTGGTTTATCTTATAAGGGTCGAAGAAAATGACGGACGATGTCCCTATCTCTACCCTGCCGATTTCGTTTAGCGTAAGGGCGCCGGCCTTGTCTCTATGAAGGGTGTTGACATCTATCTTGTATAGTATATTCACGATAGATGCCCTGACGGTTTTTGTGGTATGTTTCAGTATATACCTTGTTTTCATTGACATGGCCAGTTCGTTCATCCAGCAGATAATGGCCTCAAAATGATCGCTCACCTGGGGAAGATTGTTTTTTCGTACAATCATATCCCCTCGACTGATATCTATTTCATCCTCCATTGTAAGCACAACGGACTGGGGCGCAAATGCCTCTGATATTTCACCGTCGTATGTAACAATAGATTGAATGGTGGAAGACTTTCCTGAAGGCATGACTACGATTTTTTCTTTAGGACTGATTGTTCCTGAAACTATTTTTCCCGCAAAGCCCCTGAAATCAAGATTAGGACGCAGGACATGCTGCACAGGAAAGCGAAAATCTACAAGGTTTTTGTCGGCGGTAACATGAATGGTTTCCAGATAGTGGAGTAAGGTGCCGCCATTATACCAGGGCATTTTATCGCTTTTTTTTACAACATTATCGCCCTTGAGTGCAGAGACTGGTATAAAAACTATGTCGTGGATGTCCAATTTCTCAGAAAACGCCTGATATGATTCCACTATATCTTTATATACCCTTTCCGAGTAGTCTACGAGGTCCATTTTATTGATGGTAACAATAAGGTGAGGAATTTGCAGGAGTGATACAATTATGCCATGTCGTTTTGACTGTGTCAGGATGCCATTTCTGGCATCAATAAGGATAATGGACAGCTCTGCATGTGAGGCCCCTGTAATGGTATTGCGGGTATATTGAACATGACCGGGCGTATCTGCTATGATAAACTTTCGCTTAGGGGACTCAAAGTAACGGTAGGCAACATCAATGGTGATTCCCTGTTCCCGTTCAGCTGAAAGTCCATCAAGCAGGAGGGCAAGATCTACATCGTCATACCCTCTTCGCTGTGATGTTTTTTCAACAGCCGCATACTGGTCCTGAAAAATTGAGTTTGTCTCGTACAGGAGCCTGCCTATAAGGGTGGACTTTCCGTCATCAACACTGCCGGTGGTGGCAAGCCTGAGAAGGGGCTTTTCATTTATTGCCATTAGAAATATCCCTCCTTCTTTTTATCTTCCATTGCCGAATCACTCCCCAGGTCTATTACACGATTTTCTCGCTCTGATTTTTTTGTGTTTATTACCTCAAGGATAATATCATCGAGTGTAGTTGCATCTGACTCTATAGCGCCGGTACATGGAATGCAGCCAAGGCTACGAAATCGGCACATGACGTTTTCCGTTTCTTCTTTAGTAAAGGTGGTTTTTCCCTTATTTTCAACAGTAGAATAGGAGGAAAGGGGGATAAGCATACCATTGCGTTTTATTACCTCACGCCTTTGAGCGAAATATATTGGTACAATCGGTATGTTTTCTTGTTTTATATACTGCCATATATCTACCTCAGTCCAGTTGCTCAGTGGAAAGACCCGAATAGAGTCTCCTTCATTGAGCCTGGCATTATAAAGGTCCCATAATTCTGGGCGCTGGCTTTTAGGATCCCACTGGCCAAAGGAATCTCTTATGGAAAACACACGCTCCTTGGCGCGGGATTTTTCCTCCTCTCTCCTGGCGCCTCCAAATGCAGCGTCAAAATAATGTTTCTTGATGGCGTTGAGCAAGGCCTGGGTTTTAAGGTATCCACAGCACATATCTGTTCCCAGTGACAGGGGATGGCAGCCCTTTTCTATCCATTCCTCATTCCGTTCAACAATCAGCCGTGCGCCTATTTCCCTGCAGAATGTATCGCGGAAAGCATACATCTCCGTGAATTTGTATCCTGTGTCAATGTGCATGAGGGGAAATGGAAATTTGCCGGGATAAAAGGCCTTTTGCGCAAGCCTTACCATAACGCTTGAGTCTTTTCCAACAGAGTATAACATGACTGGATTCTTAAATTCTGCTGCCACCTCACGAATTATATGTATGGATTCCGACTCAAGTTGTTCAAGATAAGAAAGATGATATGAATTCATGTTAAATATAAAC
>CBFDCD010000183.1:0-3857 GCA_965603225.1 uncultured bacterium | reverse complement strand
AGAGGGAGTTGACTCTATACTTAAACCGTTTTGTGAATATGACGTGGAAAAGGCACTGGAGCTTAAAGAAAAATATGATAAAGCTGAGACAGTGGCCATCTCCATGGGACCACCACAGGCCAAGTCTGCCTTGATGCGTTGCCTTGAGATGGGAATTGACAGGGCAATTCTTCTGGCTGATAGAAAGTTTGCCGGTGCAGACACATGGGCCACTGCCTTAACTATTGCAAGGGCTATAAAGGCAGTAGAGGGAAATTTTGATCTGATTTTAGTTGGAAAACAGGCAATCGATGGAGATACAGCCCAGGTTGGCCCTGAGCTATCAGAGATACTTGGCATACCGCAGATTGTTTATTGCACAAACCTTGATCTGACGAACAGCACAAAAAAAATAAGGGTGACAAGAGAGACAGAAACAGGGAAAGAGACAGTAGAGGCAAAATTACCCTGCCTTGTTTCCGTGAGCATGGGGCCTATGATTAGAAGAATACCCTCATTTAAAGAAATACTTGATGCACGAAAAAAGTCCTTTAAAACTATCACATCCTCAGATATTGATACCGATGAGAGTGAAATAGGGCTTAAGGGCTCTCTCACGCAAGTCATAAAGGTATTCCCTCCCCAATTGAAAAAACAGGGAATAATCATTCAAGACAGTGAACCTTCATATGCAGCAAAAAAAGTGATTGAATACCTCAGGGAGAAAAATTTTGTATAAGGTATATAATGCTAAGAATTGATACTGAAAAATGCACTGGTTGTAAAATTTGTGAAAAGACATGCCCATTTGGGGCAATCACCGTTGTTGATAAAATTGCATACGTACAGGATAATTGCACCCTGTGTGGTGCATGTGTAAGCAGTTGCCCCGTAGAGGCAATTATTATTGAAAGGAGGCAGATTTCAAAGAAGGAATTGGCCAATTTTTCAGGTGTTTTTATATGGGGAGAGTATGAGGAAAAAGGTAACAACCTCCTGCCTAAGAAGGTGGTCAAAGAGCTTGTGACTCAGGGACGAAAACTCGCAGACAGACTCGAGCAAGAGCTTGCAGTAGTAGCAGTAGGTAACGGCATATTAGATGGGATTGATGAATTAATCAACTATGGTGCGGACAGGGTAATCAGATGTAGACACAAACTCCTTGATAACTACACAACAGACTGTTTTACCAATGTATTATGTGCTGTAATTTCCAAAGAACAGCCATCTATTTTTCTCTTTGGCGCAACACCGCGGGGCAGAGAATTAGCGCCACGAATTGCCGCACGGCTTCATTTAGGGCTCACAGCAGATTGTACTGGCTTAGCTATAGACGAAGAGGGCCAACTTGTTCAGACAAGACCGGCATTTGGTGGAAATATCATGGCATCGATAATTTCTCCATACACACGGCCTCAAATGGCCACTGTACGACCAAATGTTTTCCCCTGTGAGGAGTATGATAATACAAGAAATGGGGAGGTTGAGGACTTTGAAGTAGCGCTATCCCACACCTCAATCAGGACTAAGACTATAGGCATAGAACAATCAGCAGGGCACAAAGAGACAAGCATTGAGGAGGCGGATATTATTATCTCGGCTGGAAAGGGGGTTGAGAAAAAAGAAAATCTTACACTCATCAAGGAATTGGCAGATGAACTTGGAGGGGTAATGGCAGGTTCAAGGGCCATTGTTGAGCTTGACTGGATTCCCCCCACCAAACAGGTAGGTCAATCAGGACATACCGTAGGTCCTGAATTATATATAGCCGTTGGAATCAGCGGGGCTGTTCAGCATATTGTTGGGATGAGCTCAGCAAAGACCATTATAGCTATCAATAAAGACCCTAATGCACCTATCCTCAAGGTTGCGGACCTCGGTATTGTAGGCGATGCAATGGAAATCCTACCGGAACTTATTAAAGAACTTAAGGCATCACTCTAATCATCAGCCCTATAAAAAAGCTACAGATTAAAGAGACGGTTTAATGATTCCTCGAAGAATGATAAAAAACCAATTTTATTATACGCTCTACAGGCACAGCCAATAGCGGAAGTTATAGAATTAAAAACCTTTCACGGCAGTTCTGTTTTTCTGTTACGATACGGCCCTGATTAACGTTATCTATTTCATACGTACCCGGTTATCCAGTATGCTATTTTTCAGCCGCCAAATTTCTGGCCCTTAGCCCATGGAAGAGGAGTACTTTTCAATATCCCCCTTTTTGTACGCCGTTGCCTGCTTTACCTTGTTTATAAGTAACGGCAGAAATGTCTTTGCGTCGGCAACAATTCCAAGATCGGCAATCTTAAATATGGGAGAGTCCTTATCCCTGTTAATCGCCACAATAACCTTGGAGTCTTTTATACCAGATGTATATTGAATTGCGCCAGAGGTGCCGACAGATAAAAGCAATCGCGGCCGTATCGTCTTTCCAGTCTGTCCAACCAGTCTTTCTTCTTCCACCCAGTTCTGAAGCACCGGTGGTCGAGTAGCCCCTATTTCACCTCCTAAAGTTGCGGCAAGTTCACGGGCCATATTGAAGTCTTCAGCATTACGAAGTCCCCCTCCACCTATCACCACAGCATCGGCATCCTCTAATTGCCCTTTCTTTTTAGGCCATGGAGAACTTGACAGGAGATTAGGCCCCTCTACAATAGTAAGGTGATCCGCCTTTATCCATTCCACATTGCCAGGGTCACCCGGCAGCTCAGGGGTTTGGGAAATAGTAGGCTGCAATATAACAAACCCGGTACGGGACTCTTCTGAAAATGTAATTTCCGCTATTACCTCGTTATTCGAAGAAGGGCATTTCGCCACAACCTTTCCTTGCTCTATTCTAATATCCATGCATTGAGCAATCAGCCCTGCATTTGTAATCCTTGCGGCCCTGGCAGCCAACTCTCTTCCGAAATCAGTCAGTGCGAACATTACAAACATTGGGTCTCGTCTAATAACCGTATCCGCCAAAACAGCCGCAAAGGTATCCGCCCTTGGCACAGCAAGTCGTGGATCATCTATAATATAAACATAGTCTGCTCCATAAGCGATGGACTCATTCGCAGCAGGTTCGACCGGTAAATATGCCTTCTCCCCATGTGAATTACATTCAAGACCGGCATTTGAAGAACCTATAAGCACGCCGGCCACCTTCCCGGAAACGGACCGTGCAATCTCCCGGGCCTTGCCCAGCGCATTTATATAAAGCCCAAAAAGTTTTTCATTCCTTAAATCACCAACTACCCATATATCTTTAGTTTTTTTCCTTCTCATGGTGTTCCCTTTAAAGCTTAGATTAAATCCTTTTTAAATCACCCTTTGTTAAATTATTTCTAATTGCAATAACCGTGTTACCAATTGATCAGCCTTTATCTCTGCTGAGCCGGATAGAAACCTGCAGTATTTTGTATTCTTTATCTGTGATAAGGCAAGCAGCCTTGTGCTGGAGCCGGTTTCTCCAACATGTTCTTCAGGCAAATCAAGGTCTGCCTGGCCCCAATATTCTAACCCTTTTTCAAATACCGACTGAATCCTTAAAAGCCCGATATCTCGGGGCATTATTGCACTTTGATGTATGGTAAGCGCAGCAGGGAAATACACCTCATACCTCTCAAGGAAGTCATCATAATTGCGTTCTACAAAAAGGCTGTTTTTCCCCTGCTCTATGGAACACACCTGTGTAATCATCGGTAATTCAAGAGCAACCGCTGTTTGTGGGCCAACTTGTCCGGTGTCGCTATCAGCAGCCCTGGCTCCAAATAAAACTAAGTCATACGGTGCAAGCCTTCTGATTGCAGCGGCAAGGACATTCGACGTTGCAAGGGTATCCGAACCTGCAAAGGCCTGGTCGGAGAGCAAAATGCCCCGGTCAACTCCCA
>CBFDCD010000182.1:0-3875 GCA_965603225.1 uncultured bacterium | reverse complement strand
ATTTTATCCACATTACCTGGAGAATTTTTATCCCAATATTCACTAAATCTTTCAAACACGGTCTTAACACCCTGTTCACGGTAGGTTACCTTAAACGGACCTGTTCCTGATTCATTTTTCAGGGCAAATGAAGGACCGATTTTTACTATAGCATCCTTAGGTTGTCCTTTATCGTCCGTCCCTGTATAGAATTTACTGTCCATAGGGAAGATATATGTAGCCATATTTAGGAGTAGCGCGTAGGGTTTTTTTGTGACAATATCTAATGTGTAATCGTCTATGATCTTAACACCTACGAAGGGTTCAAAAAGGCCCTTAAAATCCACACTGTTTCTAATCCGTTCAAATGTCCATCGAACATCTTGAGCGGTAAATTCATTGCCGCTGTGGAACTTTACGCCCTTCCGCAGATAAAACCGTATTGCCAGATCACTAACACGCTCCCATTTGGTTGCAAGTCTGGGTGCAAAGGTGCCCTCTTGGGTCCACCTTACTAAAGGATCGAATGCCCAGTGTGAAAACTGGAGCATCCCGCCTGACAATTGAACATGGGGATCCAAAGATACAGGATCAGCATCCAATGCCAATTTTAATGTTGCTGCGTTTCCTATGGCGCCCAAGGAAAATAACACACACACTGAAAGAACAAACATAAATAATTTTTTCATTTCCTTACCCTCCATTTATATTGTTAGATATTTAATAATTAACCGTTAATTATTCACGACCAAACCCAATGGACTTAAGTTATTTTTATAATCAAGAAAAAAAATATGGTCAAGCAATAACGTATGTCACCCTATCTTTTTATTTTAAACTCGCTACGATATAAGCATTTACCTTAGTTTTTATAAATCTATTGAAAGAGCACATCGAATGTGATAGGTAAGTTAGTCAAACTCATAAAAAAATCAGGTTTTGTTAAACCATTGTAATTACTCAGGTGGTTAGGCTGAAGGTCCCGCCAAAGGCGGGATTAGGAAAAATGGGAATACGGTTCGTTTTGTCGAAGATCCCGTTTACGGGGAAGCCATGTTTAGTGCGATAATTTTTTCTATTTCATACAAAGTGAGTCGATCGTACTTTTCGGACTCCTTAAGTCTTCAGTCTAAACCCCTTCAACCTAACTACGTGAGTAGTAACAAACCATAATATTTTAAACATGGGAGAAATACAAATATGAAGACCATTGAATATCCAAATTTTGTCACAGAGGTTCCTGGCCCAAAGGCCAGGGAAATTCTTGCCAAGGACAAACGATACATATCCCCCTCTTATACGAGGAGCTACCCCCTTGTTATTGATAAAGGTGAGGGTGTTATTGTAACTGACGTTGACGGAAATCGTTTTCTTGACTTCAGCTCAGGGATTGCCGTCTGCAGCACCGGGCATAGCCACCCGGCAGTTGTTGAGGCCATAATAGGACAGGCCAAGAAATTTTTACATATGTCCGGCACTGACTTTTACTATGGAGCACAATCTAACCTTGCAGAGAAAATCTGTGAAATATCAGATATGGCAGATGATTTAATGGTATACTATGGGAACTCCGGCGCTGAGGCCATTGAGGCAGCATTAAAGCTTGTTAGGTATCACACCAGGCGTTCCCTTATTTTATCATTCTTTGGTGCGTTTCATGGGCGTACCATGGGTGCATTGTCCCTATCTGGCAGCAAGATGATCCATGAGAAGGGTTTTGCGCCGCTTGTTCCAGGAGTGACACATGTACCTTACGGTTATTGTTACAGGTGCCCATATAACCTCAAGTATCCGGATTGTAATATTTACTGTGTTGAGTGGATAAAGGAGGACCTGTTCAAAAGAGTTATCCCAGCGGAGGAGGTGGCGGCTATATTTGTTGAACCTATCCAGGGAGAAGGAGGTTATGTTGTGCCTCCAAAGGAATTTCATCAGAAATTATATGAACTCTGCAAGGAATTTGGAATATTATATGTTGCAGATGAGATACAGTCCGGTATGGGGAGAACAGGAAAAATGTTTGCCTTTCAGCACTATGGCATTGAACCTGATGTTTTTGCCCTGGCAAAGGGTATTGCATCTGGCATGCCTTTAGGGGCAATGGTTTCCAAACATGAGATAATGAGTTGGAGTCCAGGCTCACATGCCAGCACATTTGGTGGGAATCCGGTAAGTTGTCAGGCAGCACTTGCCACAATTGAACTATTAGAGAATGGACTGGTACGGAATGCTGCTGAAATGGGTCAATATCTTATTGATCAATTGAGAAAGCTGCAGGAGACACATATGCTTATAGGTGATGTTCGGGGCAAGGGTTTAATGGTTGCCATTGAGCTAGTCACAGACCGGGAGAAAAAGACAAAGGCCGCGGCTGAGCGCAATGAGATAATTGAAAGGGCCTTCCAAAAGGGCCTGCTATTGTTGGGCTGCGGTGAAAACTCTGTCCGGTTTATCCCAGCGCTGGTCGTTTCCCGCGAGGAAATAGACAAGGGATTGTCCATTTTGGACGAGGTTTTAAAAGAGGTAGGAGAATAACCTTTTTATTAGAGGATTACACCATGAACAATAAAATTCCATATCCCTCTCGAATTAATTTGGCGAATACCCCGACGCCTTTGGATATGCTTCAGCGAATGAGCGAAAAACTCGGTGTTGAACTATACCTAAAACGTGATGATTTGACTGGTATGGAGCTTTCAGGCAACAAGGTGCGCAAGCTGGAGTTTGTCCTTGCAGAGGCATTGGATAAGGGGGCTGACACGGTGATTACCTGTGGAGGCGCTCAATCAAACCATGCCCGGGCGACGGCAATAGCCGCGGTAAAACTGGGCCTAAAGTCCCGCCTGATTCTTAGAACCCCTGATCCATCTAACCCTCCGCCTTATGAGGGGAACAGCCTGCTTGATAAAGTGGCCGGCGCGGAGATTGTCTGGGTTACGCCGGATGAATATAAACAAAGGGATGAGATATTCGAGAGAGAGGCGGATTCACTCCGAAGGATAGGGCGTAAGCCCTATACTATACCTGAGGGGGCCTCCAATGCACTTGGCGCCTGGGGGTACATACGTGCAGTAGAGGAGTTAGCCCGGGACTTGAATGGTCTTTCGGGGGGAATGGAAAAGCCCACAACTATTATTAATGCCGCCGGTTCAGGCGGCACCAGTGCAGGCCTGATACTTGGAGTTCTGCTTCTCGGACTTAATGTTAAGGTGGTAAGTATAAATGTATGCAATGACGGAGATTACTTTGTACGTACTATAGGTGAGATTTGTGAGAAGGCAATAAAGACCTATAACCTTTCCACACCCTTTTTAAGGGAAAGGGATATAAATATAATAGATGGATATGTTGGCAGGGGCTATGCAATCTCATGCCCTGAGGAGCTCGAACTGATTCGTGATGTGGCACGCACAGAAGGCGTTATTCTTGACCCAGTTTATACGGGCAAGGCCTTTTTTGGCATGACCCAGGAACTCAGTAGTGATCCCAACAGGTTTGGGGACCGGATTGTGTTTATGCACACGGGCGGAATCTTTGGATTATTCTCCAAGGCAAATGAGTTTGCACCCCTCCTGTAGAGCGTAAGGAATAAACCATAATGTCTACCGCATGCCTGAGTATTAACCTTGCAAAGATTACGCACAATGCACGTAAGACTCTTGCCATCTGCCAGCCATTTGGCCTTGACGTGGTCGGTGTTACCAAGGGTGTATGTGGCTCGCCTGCGGTTGCGCGTGCTATAATCGCGGGCGGTATAGAAACCCTCGGCGATTCCCGGCTTGACAACATCGCCCGGTTGCGCGACGCCGGCATCGATATACCGTTGATTCTTCTCCGATCCCCGGCGCCAAGTGAGGTTTCTCGATGCATAGACCTCACAGATATCAGCCTGAACT
>CBFDCD010000181.1:0-3942 GCA_965603225.1 uncultured bacterium | reverse complement strand
CTGGATTCACATGTATCCCTGTTACGGCGGAAAAGTAATCAACATACCATTCAACATGCTTTATTACCTTTGCAGGCTCAGGCTTAGTCTTGTTATCCTCGGGCACTATATCATTCCATGGAAGTTTGCACAGACCGTTGAGCCCGAACCAGGTTCTCCACATGGGAAACCAGTAAAGAGCCTCGGCCTTTTGTTCAAAAGTAGGCATAAAATTGTTGACCATATCCACGAATATCAGCCACGCCTCGTCATGCTGCGGCCCTTTTAATGCAAGTCCGTATCCACCCTGTTGGGCAAGGGATTCTTTGGTCATATACTCGGAAAACTCCAGTCCTTTTGATTCCATGCCGATATCCTGTAATATTTCAGGATCGGCGCCATACTCCCTTGCAAAGATATCCTTCATTCTTTTGATACCCTGCCCTACTATACTCCCAAAACCTTCCCCCTTAGACATCTGGTGCAGTGCTTCCATGGCTGCCTCTTTATTGCCAAATTTGAGATCCAGACCGCCGGTAACCTTTTTATCTATAATTCCCATTTCATAACATTCCATGGCAAATGCCATTGAAGTAGCAACTGATATGGTGTCTAAGCCATAGGTGTCGCAATAGAAATTTACCTCTATTGTGAAATCAGGGTCGAATATCCCCCAGTTAGCGCCGCAGCCTGCAATTGTTTCATATTCAGGGCCGTCTACCCAAACATCCTGCCCTTTATAACCCCCGGTCTTCAAAGTGAAACCCTTTACCGTATGTGAACAAGCTACTGCACATCCCATCCAGCATCCATCAAAACCGGGGTCAAATTTTTTGCGAAAAACCTCTTTTCCGAGGTTAGGCGCCTCTGGATGGCTTCCAAACTTATAATTATTAGTAGGCAATAAATCATAGTCATTCATGATGGTCACTAAGTGCGTTGTCCCTATTTTTGCCATCTCATTCTGTTTGGGGTCAAGAGTCCTTACCTCTTTTGTGTATGCCCTTCCGGTGTTTTTAAGCCTTTCAAAATCATCGGGATGATTTATATCTGCGCTCATGTTAGAAAATTTGACGACAATGGCCTTTATATTCTTGTCGCGAAAAACTGTTCCAGTGCCGCCACGGCCGGCCTGTTTATAATGAAATGACTTACGAGCATTATCAAACCAGGAAAAGTTGAGGCATCCTATCAAGGTGTGTTCCGCTCCGGGTCCTGAAGATACGGATGAAACCGCTTTCAGATTTCCTTCACTGTATTTCTTGCCAAGGGCAGTGCCAAGGAGGTGTGAATCACCTGGTAGTCCCTCCGCATCCTCTATGGATATAACACCATTGTCTCCATCGATCACTATAACTATATCTTTTTCAGCCTTGCCTTGAATTTCCAACGCATCCCAGCCTGCAAATTTGAGATATGGGCCAAAATACCCGCCCACATTAGAGTCTATGATAGATCCCGTTTCAGGCGATACAGTGACTACTATACTTTTTCCGCTACCAGGGAAAAGGGTAGTGCCACCAAGGGGACCGCAGCCTATACATATTTCATTTGCCGGATCATCCCACTTTATTTTTCCCTTTTTAGAATTCCACAGTAACCATAAACCAAAACCACGACCACCGGTAAATGTTTTTTTCATCTCATCTGTTACTGGTTTGCTCATTATTGTATTATCAGAAATATTAATATACAATGTTTTGTTGTTGTATCCCTTTTCAATGGGGGTAAGTGTATATTCAAATCGTTTTATCTCTGCCGCATTATTGTTACCAAGGGACTTGCTACCCATTTTAACCTCCTTGTAGTATATTATTGATCAGCTCAGTCGTTTAAGTTTTCTTTATAGCATTGAATGTTATTTTTATACAATTTCCTCTTCAAATACAAGCTTTCCAGTTTCAAAACGATCAAAGGAGAAGCATGATAAATCAATGGTTTTATATTCACCTAAGCGAATCAACTCTGACACGCATTTTCCTATAGCAGGAGACTGTTGCAATCCATGTCCACTAAAACCAACTGCCCCGAAAAATCCTTCAATATCACCTAATTTACCAATAATTGCATTTCCATCTATTCTATTCATAGCATAAAGACCTGCCCAACCCCTGATTAATTTGGCTGTATCAAATACCGGGATTCTTTTGGCTATTTGGGGCCAGACAATATTCATATAAAAATCACGATCCCAGTTAAAATTGAATCCAGGCACTTCACTAGGTAGTGACCTGCCTGTTAAAATAGTCTTACCTGTTTCATGACGAAAATAGAGCATGCCGTCGGTGTCAATCACAAGGGGTAAATTATAATCAAATTTGACCTTAGGGTCAAAGACAAATACCATTTTTCTTACAGGGTCAACCGGAAGGTCTATCCCCGCCATTTTTCCTACCATTGATGCATGTGGCCCTGCTGCATTAACAACCACACTGCATTGTATTTGTGTGCCTTTGTTTGTAGTTACACCATGGATTTTTCCCTTTGTGACTTCAATACCCGCTGCCTCTTCATAAAGATATTCTACTCCTAAACTCTTGCCCTTTTTTATGTTTCCTTGCAATATGCTGTAGGGGTCGAGATAACCATCCCGGGAGCCAAAGGAGCCCCCTGATATATCATCAGTGTTTATATGAGGGATTAATTTTTTTATTTCATCAGGGGAAAGTAATGATACGGAGGCACCTAAATTTTTTTGTATATGGTAATTCTTTTTCATTAAGGGCCAATTTTTTTCATCAGCAAGGAATAGGTAGCCATGTTGTTTAAATTCTGCGTGGGCAGACTCGCCATCAACCGCCATTGTGTCATCAAAATGCTCAAATATATTTAAACCGTATCGTGATATTTTTATATTTTCAGGAAGGCTGAATTGCTCCCTCACACCTCCGGCACTGAGGGATGTAGATGCACATTCATAGGATGGGTCTTTTTCTATAACAAGTATATTTCCATTAAATCCGTCATTTGCTAAGTTATAGGCAATGCTCGAGCCAATAATTCCCCCACCGATTACTGTGATATCGTAAATGTTTTTCAAAAGGGTGTCCTTCAATAATTTGTTTTCAATTTATTTTTACAGATTAAATACATAAAACGGTTGCTTATGTCTATAGGAAATAGGCTTTTTTCGATAGCAGTAATACAGATATCCTTGATTTATACAATGGGCCTAACATTTTTTCATTATTTATACCATGAAAAACTGCCTTTATGGTGAAGATAAGCAAAATTGAAATGCTGCGTTTAAGAATGCAAAAAATGATGAATAATGTGTGGTTTCAAAAAGATATTTTCATAGTCAATAAAAAGGGGTGGGAGTATTTTATGACGTGATTGTCAGCCTCTGGATATTAGAGCATAAGGCGTGGAGAAAAGAATTTACAGGGATACCTTACCAGTCGCTCCGGCCCTTACAGAGAAGAGGGAATGGCCACAGACCTGGCATCTGAAGATAGGTATGCATAGCCTCATCAAGAAAATTTAATGACTACTTAACTAAATTGCACAAAAGTCGCGCTCTCTGGGCCGTAGGTCCTCCGAGCCGGCCTCCGGCTCGAAGAGGCGAGCCTTAGACTCGGAGAGAGTCCGGGGCAGGCTTTCCTATGATCTTATTCAAGCCCCTAGTGAGTTTTTTCAAGAACCTGTATTCTATCCTTTGCGAGATCGATTTGTTTGGCATGATTGGGGTGAGCGTACTTGATAAAATTTCTGTAGGCTTCAATCGCATCGGCTATATTGCCTGCCTTATCCGAGAAAACTGCCTTATTGAAATAGGCCTTATCATCCCTTGGATTCAGTTCTATCACCCTGGAAAAATCAGCGATGGCCTTATCCAGTTCGCCCTTTTTGTTGTAGATAACCCCCCTATTGCTGTAGGCCTTATCATCCCTTGGATTCAGTTCTATCACCCTGGAAAAATCAGCGATGGCCTTATCCAGTTCGCCCTTTTTGTTGTAGATA
>CBFDCD010000180.1:0-4020 GCA_965603225.1 uncultured bacterium | reverse complement strand
AGAAGAAATAAAGACAGAGGTGGGAGATAAAAAGGTTATTTTAGGACTTAGCGGTGGGGTAGACTCTTCAGTGGCAAGCGCTCTTCTTCATAGGGCCATTGGAAAACAATTGACCTGTGTTTTTGTTGATAACGGCCTCCTGAGAAAAGATGAGGGGGAAAAGATAAAGACTTTGTTTAAAAATAATTTCCAGGTTAATTTGAGATATGTCAATGCCAGAAAAAAGTTTCTTGACCCCCTGAGAGGCGTTATTGACCCTGAAAAAAAACGAAAAATAATAGGAAAAACCTTTATTGAGGTTTTTGAGGCTGAGGCCAAAAAGATTAAAGGGGTTGAGTTTTTGGGCCAGGGCACCCTTTATCCAGACCTGATTGAATCCAGGTCTGCATTTGGAGGCCCGTCAGCAGTCATCAAATCCCACCATAATGTGGGAGGTCTTCCAAAAAAGATGCGCCTCAAGCTTATTGAGCCCCTAAAACACCTTTTTAAAGACGAGTCCCGTGTTTTAGGCAAGGAGTTAGGACTTCCTGATTATATAATACACAGACAGCCATTTCCGGGTCCTGGTCTGGCAGTGAGAATAATAGGGGAGATAACAGCAAGACGACTGTCTATTTTAAGACAGGCAGATGATATTTTAATAACAGAAATAAAAGAAAATAATTATTACAAAAAACTATGGCAATCCTTTGCTATCCTTTTGCCATTGAAAAGTGTTGGGATTATGGGCGACAAAAGGACATATGAAAATGTTGTAGTTATTAGGGCTGTGACCAGCCTTGATGCCATGACTGCAGACTGGGCCAGACTTCCCCACTCACTGCTGAACAGAATTTCAAACAGGATTATAAATGAGGTAAAGGGCATTAACAGGGTAACATATGACATCAGCTCAAAGCCTCCAAGCACTATTGAATGGGAGTAGCAGCAAACAATGATAGCCATTATTGATTATAAGGCTGGAAATCTTGCCAGTGTTGCAAGGGCGATAAACCATCTTGGATTTGAATGTCGAATTACTCATAACCTTAAGGAAATTGCAAGGGCTGAAAAATTAATCTTTCCAGGTGTAGGGTCTGCGGGGCAGGCAATGAAAGATTTAATAAAAATGGATCTTGATAAGGCAATAGTAGACTTTTATAAGACTGGAAAGGCATTTTTAGGCATTTGTTTGGGGACACAGGTAATATTAGACGATAGTGAGGAAAACGAGACTGCCTGTCTTGGAATAGTGTCAGGATCTGTAAGGCGTTTTCCTTCACCACTACACTCAAAGGATGGAAACGCCCTGAAGGTTCCCCATATGGGATGGAACGAGGTAGAACTTAAAACCCCTCATCCTGTTTTTGAGGGTGTTGCCCCGGGAAGCGAGTTTTATTTTGTTCACAGTTATTTTCCAGTACCGAAAAACAAGGATACAATCATCGGAACTACTGATTACGGGATTAGTTTTGCCAGCGCTCTGGGATATAAAAATTTGATAGCAGTGCAGTTTCATCCGGAAAAAAGCGGAAAACCAGGATTAACTATACTTAAGAATTTTTGTGAGGCTACCTTCGAAAATCAATAAGGCTTTAAGGCCTTGACAATTAAGATTAAGGAAAAGCCGAGCAATTCTCTTTTCCGTCATTCCGGCGAAAACCGGAATCCAGTAAATTCAATACTTTCTGGATGTCCTATTGGGCCTGCCCTGTACCGGATACGGGGTCCGGCATGACGATTTCGAGACTTTTTACGAGATTGTCAAAGTGGAAATTTTATTTAGTCAATAAATACACCTTCCAAAGGCTTGCGATTTCTAACCAGATACTATAAAAGGGTAAACTAATTGAAATAATGTAATACCTTACGTATCTAAAAAATCATCTTCAACAAAACTAACCTGTTACTCGATAATGAGCAGAAAGATTTCATTATCTCTATTCGCTTATAACGACAAAGAAAATAAGAGCTGCTATGGATTACCGGAACAGTAAAACAATTCAACTCCTCATAGGCAAAGGGGTTAAGATTACCAACCCCTCAACCGTGGATATTGGAGAAGAAGTGGAAATAGAAAATATTTCTTCTGATGGTGTGGTTATATATGGAGGATGCAAAATCTATGGTAAAAAAACACTGATTATGCCCAGAGTAAAACTGGGTTATAAGGGACCGGTAACTATAGAAAATTGCCAAATAGGTCCTGATGTGGATCTTAAAGGTGGTTTTTTCTGTAACTCCGTGTTTCTCCAGAAGGCAAACATGGCTTATGGAGCCCAGGTAAGGGATGCATGTATCTTAGAAGAGGAGGCTAACGGCGCTCATGTAGTTGGGCTCAAACATACCATACTTTTTCCATTTGTTACATTAGGGAGTCTTGTCAATTTTTGTGACTGCCTTATGGCCGGTGGCACAAGCCGCAGAAATCATAGCGAGGTGGGAAGTTCCTATATTCACTTTAATTTCACCCCAAACCAGGACAAGGCAACCGCTTCACTAATTGGTGATGTTCCAAGAGGGGTAATGCTTAATCAAAAACCTATTTTCTTGGGAGGTCAGGGCGGATTGGTTGGACCCTCCCAATTGGGCTATGGAACGGTTATAGCTGCTGGTGTCATTTACAGAGGAGATTTTCCCGAGGGGGATGGACTTCTGTTTGATGGAGGGGTAAGAAAATCGAATGTGGTCTTTCACCCTGGGCTTTATTTGAACATTGCAAGACGTACTCTGAATAGTATAAACTATATTGCAAACCTTATAGCCCTCAGACATTGGTATCTCAATGTACGCTACCCGTTTTTTCAGGAAAACCATATGAGCCGGAAATTGTATGAAGGGGCGTTGGAAAAACTGGATGTTGCGATTGATGAGAGGATAAATCGTCTCAAGGCCATGGCCAATAAGATGCCCCAATCTGTTAAGCTATATCAAAATATTATTCAAGGAAGAGATTTCCAAGAGACAATAAATCAAGAAAAAGAGCTATTTGATAGATGGAATGGAATAGAGGATACGTTTTATCTTTTTAGAAAAAAGTTTGGTGAAATATCCGAGAGAAATGCCTTTTTGGAAAAGATAGCCAAGGATAGAGTGGAAAAAGGGAACGATTATATTGCAGTTATTCAGGGTTTGGACCAAAAATGGAGTGTTATGGGAACTCAGTGGCTTCAAGGTATTGTGGATGAGATAAATAAAAACGTATTGGAAAAAATACCTTCCTTTAAAGATGTTGCCGATAGATTGTAATGGGAAGATGTAAAACAGCATGAAAAATGAGTACCAAAAACTTGTAACAATTGGTGGGGGAAGTGGTCAATTCGCGCTGCTCTCAGGCTTGAGAGATCTTGATAAAATTAAGATTACCGCTGTGGTTTCAATGGTTGATAGCGGCGGGAGCACGGGCAGGTTACGCGATGAACTTGGAATCCTGCCGCCTGGTGATGTGCTGAAATGCATCCTTGCGCTTTCGCCACATCGCGATATCGCACGAGTACTTTTTCTGAAACGGTTTATCCAAGATAGACGTCTTCAGGGGCACAACGCAGGAAACATGCTGCTTACTATACTTTCACAGTATACAGGCAGCTTTCCCACGGGTGTGCATGCACTTTCTGAAATTTTAGACGCAAAGGGAACTATTTTGCCGGTCACTACTGATAGGGCAACGCTCGTTGCCGAGCTGACCGGGGGAAGGCATATTTATGGAGAAACAGCAATTGATATACCGCGAGGTACACAACGTGAAAAAATTCGGAATGTCTTCCTCGTTCCTCATCACAGTGATTCAATTTCTGTTTACCCCCCGGTAATTGAGGCGATCAACAGCGCAGACTATATTATTATCGGTCCAGGTGACCTGTTTACAAGCATTATTCCTAACCTTATTGTTCCGGGCGTTAAAGAGGCGCTCCAGAAAACGAGCGCAAAAATCTTGTATGTTATCAATATTATGACTAAGTTCGGTGAAACGCACAATTTTACTGGAATTGATTTTGTTAGAAAGCTTGAGGAAAGCATTGAAAGGCAGGTTGATGGAAT
>CBFDCD010000179.1:0-4055 GCA_965603225.1 uncultured bacterium | reverse complement strand
GCAAAAGCTCCTCTCCACAGGTGAACAAAGAATGTGGTTCAACTGCTATATTTATAAGAGGGTCTTTTTCCCATCTTTCAATTAATGCCTCTGTATAAATAAATCCCTTTTCTAATGCTCCATAATTTGGTGAGGGAAAATCATAGATGACTTCTCCAACCACAGCTCTCATCCCAGCTTTCTTCGCAGCCCTTGCTACTTCCTCCTCAAAGAGGTACATATCACAAAATGTTGTAGTTCCAGAGAGTATCATCTCCGCACATGCCAAAAAGGTTCCGACCCTTACAAAATCAGCATCCATCTTGCCTTCTACTGGAAAAATATAATTTTGTAACCATTCCATGAGAGGAAGATCATCTGCTAAACCCCTAAAAAGGGACATGGCCGCATGGGTATGGCTATTAATGAGGCCGGGAAGTATTAGGCCTCCTTGTGCATCAAGATCTTTTTTTGCCATAATTGAATCTTTTCTATTTTTTCCTACGTAAGATATCGTGCTGTCTGATATGACTATCATGCCATTATGAATAATGTTATTTTGCCCATCCATAGTAAGAATAGTCCCATTGTGGATAAGGATATCTGCTGTATTCATTTTTCTAAATCCTTGATAATTGCTTTAAGCAATTTGGTTAAAGAGGAAGATGCCTTTTTAGCGTTAACAATCACCTCTTCCATTGATATAGGTGTCATGCAATCAGGAAGGTTGCTATTGGTGATAGCTACGATTACTAATACCTTTAAGCCACATTGAACAGCAGCAATAACCTCATTTACAGTTGACATTCCTACAGCATCGCCACCTATTAATCTTAAGAACCTCGTTTCAGCAGGTGTTTCAAGGCTTGGTCCAGTTATACCAACATAGATTCCTTGATTTAAAACAATCTTTTCCTCTTGTGCCTTTTCTTTGGATAACCCGATAAGATCTTTATCATATGCAGAGGTCATATCAGGAAACCTTGGCCCCAATTCATCAATGTTATCTCCGATAAGGGGATTGTCTCCAGTGAGGTTTATATGATCAGTAACAAGCATTGCCTCCCCTGGCCTAAGCAGAGGATTTAATCCTCCTGCCGCGCTTAGCACAAAGAGGTATTTCGTTCCCAAATTTGCCATCACCCTGATTGGAAATGTAATCTCATGAGCAGTATATCCCTCGTAGATATGAAATCTCCCCTGCATGGCAAGGATAGATTTCTTTAACACAGTACCAGAGACAAGAATGCCAGCATGGCCTTCAACAGTCGATTTTGGAAAGTGAGGAATTTGTTCATAGGGAATTTTTTTATCAATTTTCATCATATTAGTAAGGTTTCCAAGGCCGGTACCTGTGATCATCCCTATGAGAGGTTGGTCTATTATCCTCTCGCGTATAAAATTGGCTGCTTCATTTACCTTTTTAACCATATCAATACCTCCATTCCTTAAAAAATTAGATTAGATCAATTATAAAGTCAACACCGTTTACCAATTTTATCCTTGACCGCTCTGTATTCAATTTTTAATATGCGTAAATAATTGGAAGATAAAACAGTGTTCTAATGAAAGGAAATTCCTTTTAACTCAAATAGGTTTCAATGAAATGATTCAAAATGAAAAAGTTCCTTGATTCCTTAATTGAGTAATTAAAAAATTCACTTATTAGTGAGGATTGTTTATGTTTTCAATGATTGATGATCTTTTAAATCCCGAATTTCTTTCGGATAAAACAAAAAAGGTCTCATTAATTCAGACTCACATCTCGCTCGTTTTTCTTACAGATGAGTTTGTGTATAAGATAAAAAAACCTGTCAATTTTGGATTCTTGGATTTTTCTACACTAAAAAAACGATACTACTACTGTCATCAAGAGATTATACTTAACCGACGGTTATCAAAGGACACATATATTGATGTATTACCAATACGATATGATGGAAAAAACTATAGAATGGCAGGGCAGGGACGGATTGTAGAATATGCAGTTAAAATGAAGAGGCTCCCTGAAAAGATGCTTATGAAATCAATATTTTTTAGAGGTGAATTAACAGACAAGCATTTAGAAAAAATTGCCAAAGTGCTTGCAAGATTTCATCAAACTGCACGTAATTCCTTGAATATTGATAGATTTGGCGAGCCACAAATGTTCAAGATTAATACCGATGAAAATTTTGCACAGATTAAGAAGTATATTGGAACGACAATTCAACAAAAAGATTTTAATAGCCTCTCACAATGGACAGAAAATTTTTATAGCGTAAACAATCCTCTTTTTATTAGCCGGATAAATAGTAAAAAGATAAGAGACTGTCATGGAGATCTCCACATGGAGCACATTTGCCTTACGGATAATCTTCCGATATTTGATTGTATTGAATTTAACAGCAGATTTAGGTATACTGATACTATAGCTGACATTGCTTTCCTGCTTATGGATTTGGAATATTACGGAGGAAATAGGCTTTCCGATAAACTTTGGGATTTATACAAAAAAATTGCAGGTGAGCACGATGTGAATTCCTTGCTTATATTTTATAAGATTTATCGAGCAGTTGTACGGGGAAAAGTAAACAGTTTTCAGCTTGATGATGAAAATATAGAAAGTGAGAAAAAAGCGGAAGCGAAGGAAACAGCAAGCAAGTATTTTAAACTTGCCATGTCTTACGTAGGGTAGTGAATTATGAGGGAACATTTTGTAAATTTCATGAAAAGAGAACTACCCCTTGAAACAGTAGTGATCGCGTGTGGACTTCCTGCTTCCTATAAAACTGAAACCACAGAAGTCATAGCTAAAATTAAAGGCTATAAGATAATAAGGACAGATCTAATAAGACTTGAAGTATTACAAAATGAGGATATTTTTGACGAGAAAGTTGCATCCAATATGAAAAAAAGGGAGCTTGTTTATGATGAAATATTTTCTCTTGCAGATGAGCTTGCAGCTAAGGGTGAAGGAATCATTCTGGATGCAACTTTTATTACCCAAGAGCTAAGAAGGAGGGCTGCCGAAGTTGCTGCGAGACATAACAGAATTTTTGTTATACAACAGACACAATGCCCCCAGGAAATATCTTTCAGAAGGATATCGAAGAGAACCAAGGAAAATTATGAATCGAATGCCTTAACTATTCAGGCTTATATAAATAATAAAGAAAAGTTCCAACCAGTTGACTTGGAGGACCTGAAAAGGCTATATCCTTCGCTACATATTTTACACCTTCTGGTCGATACGACTTCGGATTTGATTGATGACTGGAGAGTGATTGGCAAGGTAACCCGCTTGTGACCTCACTTGAGAATTGGTCAATGAATACTTTTCTTGGTAGGCGGCTTCACTTAGATGCTTTTTTTAAGCATAGCTTGCCCAGCATCAAGAATCTCATGACATATTGTTAATAAAAAATGGAAAAAAAACCTAAATCAGTCGGGATAATATTTAAGCACGATTTTGAGCCTGCAAAAAGGGAGTGCCAACGATTAACGCAGTGGTTTACAGAAAGAGGAATAAAGGTACACACTGAAGAGATGACTTCGGCTCCAGCCTTAAACCAGTACTTTGAGGAAGAAACAATTATACCAGATACAGCAGACTGGGTTGTTGTATTGGGTGGAGATGGAACATTACTGGGGGCAGCAAGAAAAGTTGGACGATATGGTCTGCCTATTTTAGGTATCAACCTTGGAGGATTAGGTTTTTTAACAGAGATTCCATTAAAAAGGCTTTATGAGGATATAGAAAAATTCATAGGTGGAGAGATAGCTTTTGAAAAAAGGCTCATGTTGCAGGCCAGTATTTTAAGAAATAGTGAAGAGAAATGTCGTTTTTCAGTGTTGAACGACGTGGTCATTAATAAAGGTGCATTGGCCAGAATTATTGATCTTAAGGTATCTATTGACGGTCGGTTTTTAACGACCTTTAGGGCAGATGGATTAATAATATCTACCCCTACAGGCTCAACAGGTTATAATCTTTCCGCTGGAGGCCCGATAGTCTATCCGGATTTAGAGGCACTGATAGTAGCTCCAATATGCCCATTTACATTGACACATAGGCCTATTATATTGCCCGATAA
>CBFDCD010000178.1:0-4080 GCA_965603225.1 uncultured bacterium | reverse complement strand
GGTTTTCACGTCTGCAGGATCCTTAATTATTTTCATTTCAGGCAATCTTCTCGTAATACTGTAGCCTCTTTGCAAAATAGACAGAGGATTCAATGAATCCAGTTTATTCCTTACAGAAAAAAGTGCGCTATTCCTTTTATCTAAGGTGGCTTTAAGCGCCTGCATGAGAGAGTGATTAAAAAAGTTCAGCTCCTGACGTTTAAAGTTTACAGCATTGAGGGGGCTATTCGATAGCAGTGTCTCCATGGAAGACTTTAACCCTATACGATTTTTATCAATAAAGATCTCGCCCAATTTGAGCAGCCTGCTGTACAAATCGTCAAACCGTAACCATGTATCATTAATATCTCGTCTCGGGTCCTTAATGCGAGATGACAGGTTTTTAACCCTATCCATCATCATGTCTATATGGTAATTAATGGATGTCTCAAGACTTGATGAAAGCAGTCTCAGCTCTCTTTCTATACCCTCTTTCTCCGGGATAATTAATTCAGCCGCGCCTGACGGTGTAGGCGCCCTAAGGTCTGATGCCATGTCCGATATGGTAATATCTATCTCATGCCCTACCGCAGACACAACAGGAAAAAGCGATCGCCGTATCGCATACGCAACCTCCTCGCTGTTAAAAGGCCACAGGTCCTCAAAAGATCCTCCCCCCCTGGTCAATACGATCATATCAACATCTAATTCCCTGTTTACCAGATCTATTGCCTCAACGATATCACCAACGGCCTCATCTCCCTGAACCCTTACAGGCACTATAGTAATATCTATATTCGGCATTCTTTTAAGGGAGATCCTTAAAAAGTCTCGTATTGCCGCTCCTGTAGGAGATGTTATAACTGCTAACTTTTTCGGCATAAAAGGGATTGGTCTCTTTTTTTCCTCGTCAAACACACCTTCGCGGGCAAGTTTTTTTTTCACCTGTTCATATGCAGCGGCCAATTCACCAACCCCAAGGGGCTCCAAATAATCAAGGATAATCTGATACTCCCCCCTGGGCTCATAAACCCCTATCCTACCCCGTACAATAACCCTCATACCGTCTTCTGGAATAAATTTAAGATAATGAGCCTGCATCCTGAACATCACTGCCTTTATTTGAGCACTTTTATCCTTAAGGCTCATATAGTAATGTCCTGATAACGGGCTGGCAAAGTTTGATATTTCGCCTTCGATCCAGATAAAATCAAATTTTTTTTCTATGAGTGATTTAATCTCTGATGTCAGGGAACTAACCGTGTAAATATGTGGTGGATTAAAAGATAGGTCCATATAACCTGCAGAAAGAAGTTAAATTCTGATAATACCTAAAAATTGCAATAAGCCATTAGCGCTTAGCTATTAGCCTCATGATAACAAATGCTTACAAAATAACGAACAGCACCAAATAGTGAGGCTTCCTTTTAAGTGAAAGGCCTGCCGTGCATACGCCGCAGCACGGCAGACAGGTAACTCATTCTGTTTTTCAGGCTGACGGCTCATAGCCAAAAGCTAAATGCAGGTTTTAGGTGATAATAAATTGTTATTTATTATTTTTTTCGAATTCTCTCATAAAATTCGCCAGGCTTTTCACACTATCAAGGGTTACTGCATTGTATATGGATGCCCTGCATCCCCCCACGGACTTATGCCCTTTAAGGCCGAAAAACCCATTTTCCATTGCCTTCGACAAAAAGCTTTTTTCCGACTCCTCGTCGGTAAGGCGAAATGTAACGTTCATCATAGACCTGCTATTGATGTCTGTAGTGCCTTTAAACATTTTGCTGTCATCTATTACCCCATACAGTAACGATGCCTTTTCCTTGTTTATCCGCTCTATTTCTTCCAGGCCCCCCATTGTTTCTTCCAGCCACATAAGCACCAGGTCTATCACATAGATGGCAAAGGTAGGCGGCGTATTAAACAATGATTGATTATCTTTAAAGGTCGCATAACTTAACATGGTAGGCAGGTTACTCGGGGCTCTTTTTAACATATCATCCCTGATTATCACCATTGCAACGCCTGCCGGCCCCAGGTTTTTCTGGGCGCCTGCATAAATAAGCCCAAATTGGCTCATATCAATGGGATGGCTCATAAAGTCAGATGACATGTCACAAATAAGGGGAATACCCTCACCATCAGGGTATTTTTGCCACTGGGTACCTTTGATGGTGTTATTTGATGTAAAATGCAAAAAGGACGCATCCTTGTCCACTGTATATCCTGAAGGCAGGTAGGAGAAATCTTTATCCTCTGATGAGGCAATAACCCGTACATCCTTTCCCTGGATCTTTGCCTCTTTAATGGCCTTTGTAGACCAGCTTCCGGTATTTATATAATCCACCGGTTTGTCCGGCAGGGCAAGATTCATTGGTATCATGCAGAACTGATGGCTAGCGCCCCCTTGTATAAAGAGCACACTATACTCATCGCTTAGCTTTAATAATCGTTTTACCCTTTCAACTGCATCATTAATGACATCATCAAATACAGAGGAGCGATGGCTTGCCTCAATGATCGACATTCCCGAGCCCTTGAAATTAAGAAAACTATCCCTTATTTCTTCTAAAACCTGCAATGGCAATGCTGCAGGCCCTGCGTTAAAATTATGCACCCTTTCTTCCATAATAAATCCCCTTTTTAATTTTCCTTAAAATTTTCCTGTATCATGTGAGAAACTATCTCCAATCCATCGGGATTCAGTTCGTAAGGAGGCTTATCATCCAAATCTGCCTCTATAATATCATCGTTAAACGGCAGGAACCCTAAGAAATTAAAGTCTTCCATATTTTTTAGCAGGAAATCCTTGTCTTTTTGAGACCTGATTTTATTTCCAACAATAAGTAAATCCTTGATTCCAAGCTCTTCAGACAATCTCTTTATTTCATTGGCAGTTTCCATACTCCTTCTTCCAGGCTCAACAACCACTATCATCTTATCAACGGCCCGTGCGGTCCCTCGTCCCAAATGCTCTAAACCTGCCTCCATATCCAAAACTATAACCTCATCCCTAAAAAGTATTAGATGGGTAACAAGAACCTTTAAGAGAACGCTTTCAGGGCAAATACAACCACCTTCCGCTGCCTTTACTCCTCCTAACACCATCAGCTTAACGCCATCGGCATCGACAGATAGTTTTTCCGGCAAATCACTTACCTTAGGGTTTAACTTGAAAAACCCACCCATGGTCCCTACCTTTGAATCAGTTCTCTCCTCAATGAGAGATTTCATTTTAGAGATAGGTGTTATCTCAGAGGCATTCTTTGCACCCAGGGCCTGTGCAAGATTTGCATCTGGATCGGCATCAATGGCCAGCACCTTTTTCCCCGCTTTTTGGAGAGATTTTACAAGAAAGGCGGCAAATGTTGTTTTTCCAACACCCCCCTTTCCGCTGATTGCAATCTTCATAACAAAAATCCTTTCTATTTTAAAAAAATGCATGTCCGTTTAAACAGAACACAGATAAACGCATGCTTCGCACACAGTCAATAAATCTACTTTGCCCTTGCTATTAAAGGGTAGACAATCATGCTCACCAATTCAGAAATATCCTCGGCAGAGAGAAAATCGTTCTTAATTGAACTATCAAATAGAATGGTTCCATTAGGTGGAAACTCCTCATCTCCCCTCCATATAACAAGGGTTACAGGTACCTTTGGAAATGCCTCAACAGTTACAGACACATCCCCAATGGATGCTGTTTGTGCAGCAAAAAGTTCCTTTGCCAGTTCCGGCAGCCTATCCGCTTTTTCACCAAAGGCATTCACAAACGGATCTTTTGATCTGGCGTTAAAGGAGCTGAGATAAAACCTTGCTGAAGGAATTTCCTGATAGGCAATAAGTTCTCCTGTAAGATCCTCTTTTTTAGCGTTCTTCAGATAGTGCAATAGCAATATTTTTTCCTTTATTGCCATCTCTTTATCAGAATCCTGAAAGAATTGCATATCTGGCCAGCTAATGCTAATCAACCGGTTTAGGAACATAATCTTTATAAAGTCCGGGCCATCTTTGCTTTCTACAAACTGACCGCCGCTTAACCGGCACAAATGTAGAGGGTTATTATTGCTTAATTCCTCTTTTCCAATCTCTAAGGCC
>CBFDCD010000177.1:0-4083 GCA_965603225.1 uncultured bacterium | reverse complement strand
ATTTTGGCCCTACAGCATCTGTTAATGGCTCAATTACAGGCCAGTATCTAAAAGGCCAAAGACATATACCAATGACTCTTAGCCGTAAACCTCCATCAAAAGGGGAGTGGCTGATTATTGAATCTGCTGCTGAGCACAACCTTAAAAACATAGATATCAATATACCACTAGGTCTTTTGGTCTGCCTGACGGGTGTTTCCGGATCAGGAAAATCTACCCTTGCAGAGGAAATTATCTACAAGGGAGTTAAAAATGTAAAATCCGACCGACAGGGGGCGCATGGCAATTGCCATTCAATAAGGGGAGTGGAATATATATCTACAGTTGAAATGGTTGATCAGAAACCCATAGGCAGGACACCGCGAGCCAATCCGATTACCTATATACATGCCATGGATACAGTAAGAAACCTTTTTGCAAACACGGATATGGCCATGGAAAAGGGGCTTACGCCAGGCCATTTTTCTTTTAATGTTGCCGGGGGACGGTGCGAAACCTGCAAAGGCCAGGGGAGTGAAAAGGTAGAGATGCAGTTTCTTTCGGACGTTTTCATAACCTGCCCGGAATGTAAGGGAAGGCGATTTACACAAGAAACACTCGATGTTACCTACAGAAATAAAAATATTTACGAGATCCTATCCATGACTGTTGAGCAGGCCTATACATTTTTTCATGATCAGCCTAAGATAGCCGTTCCCCTCAAAACCCTCATCGATGTGGGGTTAGGCTATATTCAACTTGGTCAACCAATAAATACCCTTTCAGGAGGTGAAGCCCAGCGACTTAAGCTTTCGCGTCATCTCAAATCATCTGCAGCAGGCCGCACGCTTTTTATACTTGATGAGCCCACAACAGGGCTTCATTTTACTGATATAGAAAGACTAATTTCTATACTCCAAAGGCTCGTAAGCCAGAACAATACTGTCCTTGTTATAGAGCACAACATGGACGTAGTGAAAAATGCTGACTGGGTAATCGACCTTGGGCCGGAGGGAGGTGATGGAGGGGGGGAGGTGGTTGTGACCGGTCCTCCGGAGAATGTGGCAGGGCATCTCAATTCCCACACAGGAGCTTTTCTAAAAAGGCATATGACCAAAGAGATGTCAATGAAAAGTAATATTGGGCGTGATAAATCAGCGTTGAGAGGTGTTGAAAACGCACAAGAAACCATTTCCATTAAAGGGGCCAGGGAACATAATCTAAAAAATCTTAGTCTTTCCATACCACGGCAGAAATTGGTTGTTCTCACAGGTGTCTCAGGTTCCGGAAAATCTACCCTTGCCTTTGATATAATATTTGCAGAGGGTCAGCGAAGGTACTTAGAAACCCTGACACCTTACGCACGGCAATATATTAAAGTTCTTGAGAGACCGGAAATCGATGTAGCGTCAGGTCTTCCCCCTACAGTGGCCATTCAGCAAAGGGTGCGCCACGGAGGCAAGAGAAGCACTGTGGCAACCCTTACCGAAGTTTACCATTTTCTAAGGCTTCTGTACAGTAAGCTCGGTGAGCAGCAATGCCCAATATGCGGCAGGGAGATGTCATCGCAATCCGAGGGGGAAATTATTGAGAAAATCAGGAAAAAATACGGCCACAACGATGCAGTAATGATTGTGCCTCTTATAACTGGACGAAAGGGGATTTTTAGAGATCTTTTTGCTCGGCTTATCAACCAGGGATTTGAATATATTAGAATTGACGGCGATATAAAGCAACTAACACAGAACATTTCCCTAAGCAGATACCAGGAGCATACTATTGAATTGGTCATTGGCAATATTGCAAACCATGACCTTGACCAACTTGTAATGAAAGCCCTCTACAAAGGCAAGGGAACCTTTATGGTTATTGACGGGGATAACCAGGAAGAGATCTTCTCATTGGACAAGGCCTGCCCCAGTTGCGGTATTAGCGCGAAAGAGCTTGACCCCAGATTATTTTCCTTTAACAGCAAACACGGCGCCTGCCCAGAATGTCAAGGGTTAGGTTACATAGGAAGTGTGGAGGAAAACAGCCTCGCCATCTGTCATAAATGCAAAGGAAGCAGACTAAAGCCCGAGGCCCTCTCTGTAACGATAAATGGTTATTCCATATGGGACCTGGTACAAAATCCAGCCAAAGGATTAATAAAAATACTTAAACAATTCTCTTTCAGCAGCGAAGAATCTGTAATTTCAAGGCCTATCTTAGAGGAAATGTTCATCCGTCTAAATTTTATGGATCTCCTTGGCATATCCTACCTTTCCCTTAACAGGGATGGAGATACGCTCTCCGGAGGTGAGGCCCAAAGAATACGTCTTGCAGCACAGCTTGGGTCCAATCTTACCGGCATATGTTATATTCTGGATGAGCCGACAATAGGTCTTCACCCGCGAGACAACAGAATGCTCCTCGATGCCCTGAAAATGCTCAAAGACAGAGGAAACTCTATCATTGTAGTTGAGCATGATGAGGAGACAATTAGAGAGGCTGATTATATCATTGACCTCGGGCCCGGCGCTGGTGAAAAGGGTGGAGAGCTGGTGGTGTGCGGCAGCATTGAAGATCTGAAAAATAACAGGAAATCTGCAACAGGATTATCTCTTGCTACCCCGTCCAGGCAAATTATCTCAAAGCTCAGGCCATATAAATCATTACCAAAAATCAAGGTTTTAGGGGCCACGGAACATAATTTAAAAGGAATAAATGTTCGGTTTCCATTGGGAACATTAACCTGCATAACAGGTGTTTCAGGTTCAGGCAAATCAACCCTTCTGCAAGATATCCTCTATAAGGGACTGGACAACCGTCTGTTAAATAAAAATACAGAGACCGGTAAGTGCAAGGATATTAGAGGATGGAAGGCCGTAACAAGAGTTCTTGAGGTTGATCATAACCCGATTGGGCTAACACCACGCTCTGTGCCCATTTCTTATATTGGATCATTGTCTGAGATACGAACGCTTTTTTCCATGACACCGGAGGCACGGGCCCGGGGGTACAGACCCGGGAGATTTTCCTTTAATATATCCGGTGGCAGATGCGAGGTATGTAATGGCCATGGATCAATTAAGGTTGAGATGAATTTCCTGCCTGATGTATTCCTTACCTGCGATGAGTGTGGTGGAAAAAGATTTAACAGGGAGACACTTGATGTAACATACAAAGGGAAAAACATTGCAGATGTTCTGGAACTTACATTTGATGAAGCTGAAATCTTTTTTTCCTCTATACCGCGGATTAAAAAGGCGGTCAGGGTAGTGCGGGAAATTGGCCTGGGGTATCTCACATTAGGGCAGGCAAGCCCGACATTGTCAGGAGGCGAGGCCCAGAGGATAAAGATTGCCAAGGAACTTACGAGGACCACAAATGGCCATACATTATATATCATGGACGAACCTTCGACAGGCCTGCACATGGCTGATATAGCAACCTTAATAAATGTATTTCAAAAACTTGTGGACAAGGGAAACACAATTGTAGTGATTGAGCATAACCTTGATATTATAAAATCAGCAGACTACATTATTGACCTTGGACCGGAAGGTGGGGATAACGGTGGGCAATTAATTGCTGCTGGTTCACCTGTTGAGATCCTCGATAATAAAAAATCTTATACAGCCAAATACCTCAAAAGATACATTAACCGTAATAGTGACTACTCACGTAGTCAGGCTGAAGGGGTTTAGGCTGAAGACTGAAGGGGTCTAAAAAGCACGATTGACGCACTTTGGTGAAAATAGAGCAGATTCTCGCATCAAACATGGTTTCCCCGTAAACGGGATCTTCGACAGAACGAGCCGTATTCCAGTCTTTCCTTGACGTTGTTGTGGGAATTTTAGCCTTAACCTTCACTTTTCCCATGCAGTGTTGTATATAAAAGCTATTATCAGGAAAAAGCACATGCAGCCATGAAAACAGAAACGACCTCTTTGTTGATTTCCGATGACAATGATCATCTTTTAATTTTCCTGAAAAGAGATCTGGCTACGTGCAGTGATACATGTTGTGAGAAACCCGCACATTTATGAGAGGCTTTCAAGTACGGGACTTGTAACCAGAGCAGATGGTGGCATAAGGGGCATGACTCACCTCAAAAAAGTG
>CBFDCD010000176.1:0-4105 GCA_965603225.1 uncultured bacterium | reverse complement strand
TGAAGCTGAAGTTGGAGATAGTTTGGGCTCAAAAATGAATATGGACGTATTGGGCAGGATAGCGGCGCAATCAGCAAAACAGGTAATAATGCAGAGACTAAGAGAGGCAGAAAGAGATGCTGTTTATGAAGATTTTAAGGATAAAAGGGGAGAGATAGTAAACGGTATTGTGCAACGTTTTGAGAAAGGTGCAATTATTGCCAACCTGGGCAAGGAAGAGGCTGAGCTTCCAGTTAAGGAACAAATACCTCAAGAGACATATACACAAGGAGACAGGATAAGGACCTATATATATGATGTGAAACAATTCAGCAGGGGCCCTCAGATAATGTTATCAAGGACCCATCCTAATTTTTTATCAACCCTTTTTGAAAATGAAGTCCCTGAAATATCTGATGGAATAGTGATTATTAAGCAGGTGGCCCGAGAGCCTGGAAGCAGGTCAAAAATTGCTGTTTTTTCAAAGGATAACGATATTGATCCAGTAGGAGCCTGTGTTGGCATGAAGGGATCAAGGGTGCAGGCAATAGTTCAAGAGCTAAGGGGCGAAAAGATTGATATTGTAACGTGGGTCCCTGATCCGGCTAAATTTGTATGTAATGCCTTAGCCCCTGCCGAGATTTTGAGGGTAATAGTTGATGAGGAAAAAAGGGTTATGGAGGTTGTTGTTCCTGATGATCAGCTGTCTCTTGCAATTGGTAAAAAGGGGCAAAACGTCAGACTGGCATCTCGTCTCTCAAGCTGGAAGCTGGATGTGACAAGCGACTCAACCTATCAGCAGACATTAGAAGAGGGGCATAGGTCATTGCTTGAACTCTCAGGCATTGGTGAAAAATTAGCCAAGTCCCTTTTTGATATGGGATTTAGCTCTATAAGTGATATAGCAAAGGCTGAGTTGGATGACCTGGCAAGCATAAAGGGGATTAGTGAGCAAAAGGCTGAAGAGTTGATACAGAGAGCAAACATGCCTGTGGAATCAACAGAGAAGGATAATAAAAAAACTCAAGATGAAGAAAAGGAAGGAGCTTTATCTGGAGGATTACATGAGCAGAGTTAGGATATACGAGTTAGCAAAAGATCTGAATATGGATTCCAACGAAATAGTTGAGAAATTGCAAGACGCAGGTTTCCCTGTTAATAATAATTTAAGCTCTCTTGATAATGATGATTTGGCCCGTGCCAGAGATTGTCTTTCCGGGGTAACAAACGAAATCTTAGAGGAAAAAAGAATTAAACCTACTGTTATACGTAGGCGTAAGAAGGTCTTAGCCAAGGTACAGGAAGAGATTCAAGACGAAGTAGAGAAAGTTGAAGAAGGGCCCACGCCAATTACTAAACCGGTTGTTGAAGAAGAGCCTCCACCGACAGAAGAAAAAACAGAAAAAATTTCAAAGATAGAGGATAAAAAGGTATTAAAAAAAGGGGCCGCCCCTGAGCAGAAACCAGAACCAAAACCTGAAGATGCCAAGGAAAAACCTAAAAAAAAGAAAAAAGAAAAACCTAAATTTACACCGGCCAGGATAGTAAAAAAAGCGCCTGTCCAGTTAGATGAACCAAAGATAGAAGAGCCTCAAGGAAAGATAACACCAACTGAGGTTTCATTTTTGACGGAAGATTTGCCTAAAGGGGAGGAAAAGAGAAAGAAAAGTAAGGAAGTAAAAGAACTGACCCCCCATAAGGATTTTCGCAAAAGAAAAAAGGAGATCTTTGAGCGAATAGATCTCTATGGGGATAATAAAACAGGATTTTCAGATAAGAGAAGGTTTAAAAAGAAAGATAAGCTTGACAAAAAGAAGTTTGCACACACAGAGATAACTACCCCAAAGGCCATAAAAAGAAGAATAAAAGTTCCAGATGTTGTAAGTGCAGGCGAGCTTGCAAAGAAAATGGGTGTAAAGTTATCGGCATTAATGAAAAAATTAATGGAATTGGATGTTAAAATAGGGATTAATGATCCAATTGATTTTGATACTGCATCCTTAATAGCAAATGACTTTGAATATGAATTGGAACTCTCATCTTTTGAGGAGGAAGAGATTTTATCTGAAGAGACCGATAAGGAGGAAGACCTTAAGGCTCGGCCACCGGTGATAACGATAATGGGGCATGTAGATCATGGCAAGACGTCACTTCTTGATTATATAAGGAAGTCTAAGGTTATAGAAAAGGAAGCCGGTGGAATAACGCAACATATTGGGGCATACTACGTAAAAACCTCTCGTGGAAATATTGTCTTCCTTGATACTCCGGGCCATGAAGCATTCACGGCAATGAGGGCAAGAGGGGCAAAGGTTACGGATCTTATTGTATTAGTTGTTGCAGCAGATGATGGTGTAAAAGACCAGACTATAGAAGCCATTAATCACGCAAAAGCCGCTGACATTCCAATTATTGTGGCTGTTAATAAAATTGATAGACCGGACTCTGACACTGATAAGGTTACAAGGGAATTATCTAAGTATGACGTACTGGTTGAGGATTGGGGTGGAGAGACCCTTTTAACTGCTGTATCAGCAAAGACAGGGCAAGGAGTAGAAGAACTCTTAGATAATATAATACTTCAGGCGGAAATTTTAGAATTAAAGGCCAACTATAAAAAGAAGGCAAAGGGGGCTATTGTAGAAGCCAGGCTGGATAAAAGTAGAGGACCCGTTACGACCGTGCTTATTCGTGATGGTGTGCTCCGTCAGGGAGAATTTTTTGTGTGCGGGGAAAATTTCGGTAAAGTGCGGGCCATGTTCAATGACAGGGGGAAAAAAATAAAAGAAGCATTTCCATCAATGCCCGTAGAGATTTACGGTATCTCTGGAGTACCAAGGGCCGGGGATGATTTCATGGTAGTCTCTAATGAAAAGAAGGCCAAATTAATTGCTGAACACAGGAAGAATAAATCTCAAATGGGGACGGTAACTAAAAAGGATTCCGTCAGCCTGGATAATATTTTCGAAAAGATTAAAGAGGGAGAAGCAAAAGAACTGAATATTATAGTTAAGGCGGATGTGCAAGGGTCATTAGAGGCCTTGATAGATTCTCTGATTAAACAAAGCACCAAGGAGGTTAAATTAAAGGTTATACATGGCGCCACCGGTGCTGTGACGGAAAGCGATGTAATGTTGGCCAATGCATCGAAGGCCGTGGTAATATGTTTTAACATAAGGGCAAATCCTGCTGTGCAGGAAATAGCGAAAAGGGAATATGTGGATATAAAATTTTACGATGTCATTTATAAAGTAATAGAGGATGTTAGACTAGCCATGACTGGGCTTCTTGAACCGATATATACTGAAAATGTCATTGGCCATGTAGATATTAAAGATATATTCCGTGTATCCAAGGTTGGTACAATTGCCGGTTGTTATGTGTCTGATGGTAAAATCGAAAAGGATGCAAATGTTCGCTTATTAAGAGATAATGCTGTGATATTTAGTGGTAAGATTAGCTCATTAAAAAGATTTAAAGATGATGCCAAGGATGTTTCTTCAGGGCTTGAATGTGGTGTTGGGCTGCAGAATTATAATGACATAAAGCCCGGAGACACACTGGAGGTTTACAGATTAGAAGAGGAAAAAGCGGAGCTTTAACTTGGTAGTTGGAATTCTTAAGCTAACCTTACGTATTCATGATACGCAATCGCTTAAAGAAAAGAGAAAGGTTGTAAAGAGTGTCATTGCTAGGATCCGAAACAAATTCAATGTTTCTATAGCAGAGGTTGGCTCTAATGATAAATGGCAAATAGCGGAATTGGGAATTTGTACGGTAGGCAATGATAGGCGATTTATTAATTCCACCATTGACAATATTCTCTCTTATTTAGATTCAATTTACATAGGTGAAATTATTCATTCTGATATAGAAATATTGAATGTTTAAACAATCGCAACTACTTAGATGAATATACAAAAAGGAAAAAGGATGCCAAGAAAAGCCCATCCTCGTTAAGGCAATATGAGTTATACAAAGGTCTCAATCTTAATGTATGGGAAGGATTATTGTGATGGCTGGTAACAGGTCTCAAAGGGTTGGTGATTTGATTTTACGGGAAATATCCAACCTCCTTTTAAGAAAGGTAAAAGACCCAAGAATAAAGGGGGCTACTATTACGGAA
>CBFDCD010000175.1:0-4184 GCA_965603225.1 uncultured bacterium | reverse complement strand
AGGCGGCCGCTGCCATGAAGCTCGGCTATGGTCTTGACGAGGAGGCAGAACTTGGCCCCTTGACGACCCAGGGAGGAAAGGAAAAGGTCATAACCTGGATTGACCAATCATTGGCGGAAGGCGCAAGTATGGTGCTGGATGGCAGAGAGCCAAAGGTAAAGGATTACCCTAAGGGCTATTTTCTTGCCCCCACAATCCTTGAAGATGTGAACGTTGACATGTCTATGGCAAAGGAGGAGGCCTTTGGCCCTGTGGCTGCATTGATTAGGGCAGACAACCTTGACCAGGTAATAGAGTGGATAAACACCAAAACAAATCTTGGACATTCAGCATCAATTATGACCCAGAGCGGAAAAACAGCCCGCAAGTACATCAGAGAGGTTAATGTTGGAAATGTGGCAGTGAATGTTGCAGTAGCACAACCTTATGCATTTTTCCCGCTCGGCTCAAGAAGGGAGTCTTTTGTTGGAACCGCTAAATCAAGAATGGCGTCGATGAAGATGTTTATGGATGAAAAAACGGTTATCTCGAGATGGATTTAGGTAATACAGACATCGTAATTTATAGCGTATCATGGTGTACTGTTTTGGATACAAACCTCTGTTTCCAGCCCAGGAGTTGGGTTAAAAGGTTTCCCGCTTACAGCGGGATTCAGAGGTTCAGAGGCTGAGCTCTTGTAGTATTAACCCAATGGAATCAATGGCTAAGGAAAAAAGCGCGAAGCGGTTAACCCTGAACCCTGAACCCTATAACCCAGACCGAACTGATGTCCAATTAATTTGCAGTCCCGCGGGATATAAAGGTCTCCAGTCATTTGTATAATGTGAATGACGAGGTCTGAATAATAAAAAGGCAATAGCTTGATAATTGATAGAGAAAAATGCACAGGTTGTGGGCTTTGCGTGCTCGACTGCCCGAAAAAAGCAATCGTTCTTAAAGATAAAAAGGCGGTTATTGGTGAAGAGTGTGTAGAGTGCGGGGCATGTCTTTCAGTCTGCCCTGTTGGGGCGCCGGTTTTTGAAAATAAAATAATACCTGGCGTTATAACCTGCAACGCATGCCCGATTAAATGCCAAATTCCCCCTGATAAAACCGGTGCCTGTCAGAGGTTTTTCAATAAAAACGGCAAGCTTGAGAGAAACTTACAGCTACATTTTTTAGAAGATGTTAAGGATATTGTCGGAATATACCCTGAGCCTCTTATTCAAAAACCAGTTTTAACCGGTATTGGCGCAGGAACCACCTATCCTGATTATAGGCCGGCGCCATTCATAGCCCAAGACAACCTAAATGATGTAGATGTAATTACATCTGTAAGCGAGGTTCCTCTTTCCTACAGCGGCATTAAGATTAAGATAGACACAGACCAGTCAATAGGTGAAGAGATGTCACCGGTCCTTTTTGAAAAAAGAGAGATAGGGCATTTATGCACAGAAGAGTATGGATCAAAAATCTTATCCATCGGCGGCGTTAATCAATTGACAGGAAAAAACGGCATGGCTGTTGCCCGCTGTATCTCTGAGCTAGCTAACAGACATCCAGTGAGTATTAAAATAGATGGAGGCGCAAGATTAAAGGTACAGGTCGGCAAGGCCCCCGTTATAAATGGAGAGCTGATTGAAAAAATGCGTGTAGGGTGCGGGAGCGCAACTGCAGGACTCTTTGCCCCTGCTATAAAAAAGGCGGCTGATGAGGTTATTGTAATTGATTCACATATTACAAGCCTGTTCACTGAGCATACTGCAGGGACTTATTTAGGAACAAGGCCAAGTGGGGTTCATCTTAAATTTAAAATGAGTACCCCCGGACGATACTTTGGTGAGCATGGGGATGGATGGGGCGGCACACCCTTAGAAGATCCCAGGGATGTTGTTGACTATATTGATATGAACGTTGCACGTCCGGGGATGACCGTCTTGATTACAGAGACGACCGGCCAGAAGGCCGTAATGTACAAAATAACGGAAGATGGTACCCTAAAGGAAATCCCATTAAAACCGAATGCCAAAGAACTAATCGAAATGATCCATAATCACTGTGAGCCGTCCCTGGTCTCCGGTATGTATGTGGGTGGTTCAGGGGGCAGCTGGAGGGCTGGCGTAAGCTCATACCCTATTAAGCTGACAAGGGCGGTTCACGAAAACAGGGCAGTTATAACAATAGGAGGGGCCCCCACATTTATCCTGCCTGGAGGGGGGATAAACTTTATGGTTGATGTAGAAAAGGTTAAAAAAGGGTCTTTCACATGGATTCCCACACCAGCTACTGTGGCTCCAATAGAAGTAACCATGAGGCGAGAGGATTTTATTGAAATTCATGGGCACATCGATTCAATAAGAGAGGTGAAACAATTAAGGGAAGATTTCGGCAAGGACAAATTTGGATAAGGTTGCTTTCATAGAAGATGGGGTAGTGTTAGCGAGCTCTGGCCCGTTGCATATGACTATTAAGGTTTCAGACAGGGGGGTTCCCCTCACAGGACTTGCAAGATCCGGCGCTAATGTTGCCCTTGAAATTTTACGGCAACAGGCCGAATCTCTGCCTGTGGTAAAGCAAAGAGTTGTCGATTTATCATTAGAAAAGGAATACCCCGAGGTAGTAAACCTAATGATAAGTTCCTGCCAGCGCATAAATGATCCTTTGCTTACCCCGCTTGCGGCCGTAGCAGGGGCCGCATCTGATATGGTGGCGGATTATATAGCAAATTATAACGCCACTAAGATTGTAGTAGATAATGGAGGCGATATAGCCATTCGTATAAAGGGAGATGAAAGCGTGAAGGTGGGTCTCCGTTTGAATCTCGCAAGGCCGGAGTTTACTTATACCCTTTTAGTGGACAGGGATTGTGGTATTTGCACAAGTGGATTCGGGGGGCGCAGCTTTACCCTTGGTGTGGCTGACGGGGTCTCAGTCTTGGCCCAAAGGGCTGCTGTAGCAGATGCCGCTGCAACCTTCCTTGCAAACAGGACAAGGGTCAATTCCCCGGGGATTAAAAGGGCGCCTGCAGAATCAATATACCCTGAAACTGATATTCCTCGTTTAAAAATTACCCGGTCAATAGGTGTCTTGAGTGAGGATGAAATAGAGACTGCCATAGAAAGGGGCAAGGCAGAGGCAATTAAGCTTATGAAAAAGAAATTGATACATGGCGCCATTTTCTCCGTTAAAGATCATGTTGACTCTGTGGGATGTTTTAGAAACGTCGAAAGAGTGGAAAAATAATTTATCAGTTTTGTTATTGCATTACTATTTACGAAATTTTAACCCTATAGGACGATTTATTACGTTTTACAGAGAGGAGGTAAATTAAATGTCAAAGGTATTATTAAAAAATATTGGGACCCTGCTATCAGGGGATATTAACGATCCAGTCTTAGATGGGGATGCCATAATTGTAGAAGGATCTACAATTGCTTTAATAGGCAAAGAGGGGGAGCTTAAAACAGAGGATATAGGGACTGTAATAGACATCAATGGGGCAACAGTTGCACCGGGACTTATTGACTCCCACTGCCATGTCTGTGTTGGAGACTATACGCCTCGTCAGTTTGCTTCAAATTTTATAGAGGGTGAACTTCATGGAGGTGTAACCACTGTTATTTCAGCCGGAGAGGTTCATTACCCTGGCCGCCCCAAGGATGCGGCAGGCACAAAGGCACTGGCCATTTTAACGGCCAAGGCATATGCCAATTTAAGACCTGGAGGCGTAAAGGTAATTGGCGGCGGACTGATACTTGAAAAGGGCCTTACGGAAAGTGACTTTGAGGAAATGGCAAAAGAAGGTGTGACCCATGTTGGAGAAATTGGGTTGGGGAGCATAAAGCAGCCGGAGGACGCTGCCCCAATGGTTAAATTGGCCAAAAAATATGGCATGACCGTGATGATGCACACAGGCGGAACATCCATTCCAGGCAGCTCAACCGTCACTGCAGAGATGGTAAAGAATACCGGGCCGGACATTGTCTCCCACCTAAACGGTGGACCAACCTCCATTTCTTTATCCGAGGTGGAAATATTGATAAAGGAAACAGATTTCTTCCTTGAAATAGTCCAGTGCGGGAACCCCCTTATAGCGGTTGAGGCAATCAAGATGATTAAGGAAAATGGTGCATTAAATCGGGTAATTGTCGGAAACGATATGCCGTCAGGCACCGGCGTTATATCCCTTGGTATATTAAGGACGC
>CBFDCD010000174.1:0-4221 GCA_965603225.1 uncultured bacterium | reverse complement strand
CCTCCACCCGATGATTCTCTGCATGGAATACTGAAGCAGGCAGTGTATACATGGAAGCAGTTGTTGAAACAGGTAAAAAATTCCATTTAAAACCATCCTGTCGATAAAAGCGTCAAATTCTTGCCTACCTCCATGTATTATTTTATTTTTAATTATAGCTTTCCTTAGTTTAATCTATTGATATAATAGGTTAATTCAATTTAACGGTATTTTGGCATAAGGATTGCTTAAATTATATTGAGACCTTTTTCTAACAACCGTTATCACCTTAGGTAAACAAGAAATGGGTTTTGGAATTCTTAACACTATACGCTTTGTGAATCTTTTTTAAAAAATAAATTTAAAAAGCCAAAAGGTTTCTTATGATCTGGGTATTAGGATTATTTTTTCTTTCCGGTGTGCTATTAGTTGGGTTGAATAGCCATTATTTCCCATGGTTGAATCTTCTCGGGGTTATAATTGTCGGGATAGTCGGCTTGATCGCAAGAAAAGATGTTTCATAGAATTTCCTTAACCATAAACGTTTGCACACAGTCCTGTCTCCGATTTGTAGGCCCTACAAGCCGATCCCTCTCCGAGCTTAGTTCCTATGATCATGTCATGAAAACCTACCTCGTTTAACTTGAGTTACACCGGCTGTCATGTTATACAATAGTCTCACCTTGTAGTTAAACCTAAGGGACTAAGATGTCGTTGCTTCAAAGACTTTCCTGTTTTGCATTAATTTCATGGCTTGCCTTTATAATTCCACTTCAGGTGGAGGCAAAGACCACGTTTATTGGCTTCAAAAAGGCTGCTAAGACCAGTAAAATCCCCGAGAGATGGAAAGAAATCTCGTATTTCCAAACCAGAAAAAATAAAATGTCTTTGTCTAAAGATGTCGTAAGGACGGTCCTTGAGGTAAAAAGCATGGGCAGTGCATCCGCCATTATGAAAAGGCTTAATATAGACTTTAGTTCATTCCCTCTTCTTGTATGGCGCTGGAAAATAAGCAGGGTTTCAGGCATGGCAATAGAAAACCGGAGCGACAGAAATGACTCTGCCGCAAGAATCAGGGTGATTTCAGGTGATGGGCAAACAAAAATCCCCATTAAATCTCCGGGGCTCTCAAAACTATTCAAAAAGCTTGGATTTCAACGTGGAGAATTTGAACCAAAGGGCCTTAAAATTGATTATATATGGGGAAACACCATGCCCAAGGGAAAGGTTTTGGACTACCCGAATTCAAGCAACCATAAGGTTGTAATTATTGAAAGCGGAAATAAAAAGACCAACAAATGGGTGTGGGAAAAACGTAATATAGCAGAAGATTTCCGTAATTTTTTTGGGTCTTCTCCATCAAACGTAACAGGGATTGTCGTCCTTACTGATACTGATCAGACAAATAACGGCGTTACCGCCTGGTACAGTAGTATAGTTATGATGAGCAAGTAGTTCGGTTAAATCTTTTCAACCCTAAGCGCCGTCCAGTCCGCTGTGCTCCACCCTTGCATACCATGAGGCCGGATCAATAAAAAACTCCTCTGTCTCCTTTAAAGACACATAATGTTCATGTTCTATGTTGGCAAGAAGATTAAAAAATTCCTTTTCCCGCTCATCTGAAACCTCATCCCTTAGTTTAGCGTAAAAGGATGCACCCTTTGCCTCGAAATCTATTGCTGTTTTGATAGCCCTTAAATCATCATCGTCCCCTTTGGCCTTTTCATCTATCGTATCTAATGCATCTCTCATTACATCCTTTATAACGGTATCTTTTACCTTCAAGGGAACTGTCTCAGGCCATTTCTCACGTAATTCCCATTTTTTATGAAGCTCTTTTAGCCTCTCATAATGCTCAAGTTCTTCATCTGCAATTTGTTTAAACATGGCCTTTCCAAGGGGGTTACTGGTTCTTTCCGCGTTTTTTAAATAGAATTCACGTTCATTCATTTCATTGTTTAAGGCTACCTCAATCGCTTTCAATCTTTCTTTTTCATCCATAATTACTCTGCCTCCTAAAAAATAAGTCAATTTTAATGGTCCGATACAAAGCCCTTTCCCTCCCTCATGATGCCCATTTTGGGGTTCATGAAATACTTCGCTAATCGCCAAAAACTCGGCCTCAAGGCATTTCATGAATCACTTTCATAAAAGTTTCCAAAATCGCTCGCAAAAGATTTTTTACGGGTTTGTCAATTTTCAATAAACCTGCAGAACCTACAACAAATGTATTCCTTATTTTTCTAACACAGCCTGATTTTAGCTGTCAAGCTTTACAGTTAATTTTTAGCAATTCTGATTATAGCAAAACAAAAAACCAGCCTCTGATTAACGCTGATAGATCCACAAAGTGAAACTGATTGTGGCCAAAGAAACCCGTTAAAGGAAAGCCTCACTGCCAGGGTAATTAAATAATCTGTTCAGCTGTTTTAACAGTACAGGTCATCTGTGTGTATTTTTGAATAGTTTATTACCAATACATAAGAATCATGATAAAGTCCTTGACCAATCAATTTACCTGCCTTATATTAAAATGTTTTTGGGGCAATAACCTGACAATACCTAAGTTAGAGAGGCATATGAACTACAAAAAGCTTAAAAGAATGATGAGAAATGCCGGCCATTATCATGATTTCAACAAGTTAAAGAAAGAGTACTCCGACCACTATGGCATTAACTTGAAAGATGAAAAGGACATTGCAGGAATAAAGAAGGCAGGGAGGCTTGCCATTGAAACCCTTAACCTTGTAGAGAGACATATAAAACCTGGAATTACAACTAATTACATAAATTCCCTCGTAGAGGAACTTACCAGCAAAAATAATGCCGTATCTGCCCCATTGCACTATAACGGCTTTCCTAAAAGCGTATGTACATCAATCAATAATGTTATATGCCATGGCATACCAGATGAGACTGTGCTTAAGGACGGTGATATTGTAAATGTTGACGTAACCCCCATACTTGAAGGATATTACGCAGACACTAATAAGACATATTTTGTCGGTTCCCCAAGCAAGGATGCAGAAAAACTAGTATCAGTGGCAAGGGAATGTCTTAACCGGGGAATTCTCATGGTCATGCCAGGTAATAAAATTGGTGACATTGGTCATGCAATCCAAAGATATGCAGAGGGTAGAGGGTGCTCAGTTGTAAGGGAATATGTTGGTCACGGCGTAGGTTTCGATTTCCATGAACCTCCCCAGGTTCCCCATTTTGGTCTTAGAGGACAGGGCATCACATTAGTCCCTGGAATGGTATTTACCATAGAACCAATGATAAATATTGGAAAACATAATCTTCATGTTCTTTCAGACAACTGGACTGTCGTTACAGACGACGGGAGTCTTTCCGCACAATTCGAGCAGACATTGGTTGTAACAGATGAAGGATTTGAGATACTTACGCCATTTGATTAATTATGATTGTTAACTTTCTTTATCTTATTCATCCCACCGGTCATCAAACACCTTAAACTCAATCCGCTTGTGCCTTGCCTCCTCATCAGCTACCTTTTTTTCCTTAGAGGTAAGACTAATATAACAGGCAGCACAAAGGCCTGTCTTATTTACACACATTTTTACATTTTTACAGATTATGCATTGCCTTTGCTCTATTGCCGAAGACACTCTCCTGCTGTTTTTAAGAATGGCGAGAATATTGCCCTCTTCCCTCTTTGCCTTGATTATAGGACCAAGCTTTATCAGATTGTTATTATCTTCGTTTTTTTCGTTCACTTTGATATCTTATATAAATCATATGAAAGTTGACAAACATGCAAAGGTTCTTTTGCTTACGATTTTTGACCACTTTTTGAATAAGATTTATGAAATGCAAAGCGTTAAGAATTCTAAACTATCTGAGTTTTTTTGTATTAGCGAGACCTTTAGAGAGCCTGTTTTAGTTTCCAATTTCAAGCCCGCCATGAAGAATTGGCGGATCCGCTTTTTTTGTGGCGGATTTCATGTTTAAAAAAACCTTTTGCTACTCTTTTTTAATAATTATAACACCTTTTTAATAAAATCCAAACATATATTAAATAAATTCAAATATTAAAATTGATAATCTCGTAAAAAGTCTCGAAATCGTCATGCCGGACTTGATAAAAACTATACTTTTCTCTTTATGCTTTTTAACTGTTAATCCCGATTCTATTGGAAACCGTGAGCGCTTTGCCACATAGGAACATTGTACGTTTCATTTTTCACTTTTTATTATTTTACCAAAATTGGTAATCTAAAA
>CBFDCD010000173.1:0-4280 GCA_965603225.1 uncultured bacterium | reverse complement strand
ACTATTATCAAAACTACGGGGCAAGGGCTCGAGAACTAAAAAATGAAGGCACACAAATAATAGCCTATCTCTGTTCACTTGTCCCGGTAGAGATAATTTCCGCTGCCGGATTTGTGCCCTTCAGGATAAGAGGTGATGTAAACGAACCAATAACCAAGGGTGATACACAATTGGAAACTATAGCATGCCCCTTCATGAGAAGATGCTATGATGTTTCATTAAAGGGGCGATATGATTTTGTGGACGGACTTGTTCTCCCCCATGCCTGTGACAGCATTGCCAGAACCTATAGCGTATGGAAATACACCTTAGAACTTGACTATTCACATTTTGTAAATCTCCCTCACACTTCTCGGGGACCATCTATGGATTTCTTCCGGGCGGAATTGGATACCTTTAAAAAAAGTATTGAAAAATTTGCAAAAAGAGAAATTTCAAATGATGATCTTGTTAAAACAATTCACCTATACAATGAAAATAGGGCTAAGGCAAAGGCGCTTTATGAATTCAGGAAGCCTGACCCGCCTCTTGTCTCTGGTACTGAAATTTTAAAAATACTAACTGCCGGAATGAGCCTCCCCGTAGAAGAATCAAATAATTTTTTTAATGATGCCTTGGAGGAGTTCGGAAAAATAAAAGAAGGCCCGATAAAAAAAGCCCCTCGCATAATGGTTGTAGGTGCCACAGTGGATAATATTGATTTCATAAAACTCATTGAAGACAGCGGCGCCAATGTAGTTGCTGACAGTCTCTGCATCGGTACCAGAGATTATTGGCCAATGACAGAAACCGACATTGACCCCATGGATGCCCTTGCCCGCAGGTATCTGGATAAGATAAATTGCCCGAGGACTTACAGGGAAAAAGTGGGGGAAACATATGAAGAAGACCTCAAGGCACGATTCGGTGATATAGGTGCCTTAAGCAAGGACTTTAACGTTGACGGGGTTATACTTTATATCTATAAATATTGTGACCCATTTGGGTTTGAGGTACCGGCACGAAAGACATACCTTGATTCCCTCAATTTGCCTGTCCTCTATTTAGAAGACGAGTATTCAGCAGGCTCTATTGGACGTCTGCGTACAAGGATACAGGCATTTCTCGAGATGATTGAGGAGTAAAGATCACAACCCAAAAGAACAGGGTATCAATGCAGGAATAACACCACAGTATCATGTAAGGATTTTAAGGAATGAGCAAAACCCATAGTATAGGGAGGTATTAGCAAATGGCTGAAGAGCAAAAGAAGGGTGAAAAAAAGAAAAGAAGACATGCAACCGAGGCTGCGGGAAAAATTGGCCCAATGGTGAAGACCTCCATAGGAGGGACTGTAAAGGCAAGAGAAGAAGGGAAGTCAATCGCCTATACATTTATTGTATGCAGTTACGATGAGATTATAAGGGCAATGGACATAGTGCCTGTATGGACAGAGAATTATGCCGGTATATGCGGCGCAAAAAGGGATGCTGAAAGGTTTCTCGAAAGGGCTGAATCCCTGAATTTTTCCCGCTCTCTTTGTACATACGCATTGTGTGGGCTGGGTTTTGACCAGTGGAGGGAAAAATTGGGAGAAATGCCTCCTGACTCTCCCTGGGGAGGACAGGCAAAACCGGACTTTATGTTGTCAAGCGGCCAGATCCTTTGTGATCCAAGAAATAAGTGGTATCAGGCAGTTCAGCAGTACATACCGGATGTGCCAATTTATAATGTTGGATTGCCCTGGCCCCTCTATGAAGATGACATTGAGGTTGCCGAAGTGGAGGGTTATTATGTAAAGTACATTGTAGAGGAATTAAAGGGACTCGTGAAATTCCTGGAAAAACATACCGGCCGTAAAATGGATTGGGACAGGTTAAGTGAATTAGTAGACTTAGGTGAAAGGACGTGGAACCTCATCTGGGAAACCTACGAATTAAGAAGGGCGGTACCAACACCAATGGGGACTGGAGATGCCATGAATACCATGGTGCCGATGGTATTCATGCTGGGAACCCAGGAAGGATACGACTTTTTTTTAGATTTAAATAAAGAACTTAAGGAAAAAATCGCCCGAAAAGAGGGGGTAGTTGAGGATGAAAAGTACAGACTTCTCTGGGGCGGTGGACTGCCATCATGGTTTGCACTGACTGACTTCAACTACTTTAACAGCAAAGGGGCGGTGTTCCCTGCTGAAACAACCTACCGAATGATTGAACCTATGTACCATCTGAATATTCCTGACACAAATGACCCTCTTGAACGGCTAGCCTACAGATGGATCAGGTATTGGACCTACTGGTATGACAAGGCCAAAAAAAGACCTGGCTCAGAACCGGATGTAGAACGTTTAATACAGTATATTGAGGATTATAAGATAGATGGCATTGTCATGCATGAGGCGTTTTCATGTAGAACCTTTCATCTTGGCCTTATCTGGCAGCTCAATCAACTGCGGAAAATCTATAAACCTATTCCTGTATTGGTGTTAGGAAAAGATGGAAACAAAACTAAGGGCAAAAGGGAACTTCCCTCCTTAATTCTAGAAAGTGATATTATTGACATGAGCTCTTATTCCGAGGTTGATACCAGAAACAGAATAGATGCCTTTATTGAAACCCTGGAACAATCAAAGAAAAACAGGGCGTAGCTGTAACCGTTCACAGGTTCAGGGTTCAACGTTCAGGGTTAGGGGAAAAACTGAAATTGCATCCCAAAAAGACTCGTAAAAAATGCGGGTTTTGCCGCATCATTGCCAAATACCATATTCCAGGTTTGTGGGTATGTGGAAGCCGGTCGGTTTTCACGTACAAAACGCTTACAAAATGGATTAAGGTGATAAGAATGCAACCTATGAACCCCTGAACTTTGAACCGTGAACGGTTCGTTTAGATTATCAGCCATAACTTCAGTATTGTAAGAAAATGACACACTATTTTGCCGGTATAGATATTGGTTCTACCATGACCAAGGTGGTTATAATGGACAATAATATCATCTCCTCTATTATTGGGCCCACAGGTCCGGAACAAAGAAGGCTGGCCAATAAGGTAATGGAGAAGGCCTTGAATAGGATTAAGCTTCCTTTCGAGGATATTACCTATGTAGTCGCCACAGGTTATGGAAGAATCAATGTTCCGTTTGCGGATAAACAGATCACAGAGATAAGCTGTCACGCAAAAGGGGTGGTATATTTTTTCCCTGATGCCAGGACAGTAATTGATATAGGCGGTCAGGACAGCAAGGGAATAAAAATCGACCGTAACGGTAGGCCTGTTGACTTTATTATGAACGACAAATGCGCTGCCGGAAGTGGGAGGTTTTTAGAGGTTATAGCTAATGCCCTGGGAATAACTATAGAGGAGATGGGGAAAACAGGCTTAGAGGGTAAAAATCCCGCCCAAATAAGCAATATCTGTACTGTTTTTGCAGAACAGGAGGTAGTGTCAAGATTAACAGAGGGAGTTCCAGTAAATGATTTGGTTGCAGGCGTCCTTGAATCCCTTGCAAGCAGGGTAATACGGATGGTGAAAAGGATTCACCTGGAAAAGGAGATTGTTATTACAGGAGGGGGGGCAAAAAATATCGGTCTGGTCAAGGCCCTTTCTGATAAACTGGGCCATGCGGCATTAGTTCCCCCTGAGCCTCTTCTAACCGGTGCTGTTGGCGCGGCCCTTCTTGGAAAAGACGCCTTTAATAAGGCTATCAAAAAAGGTGTCCCATTGGAGATAAAAGACCGCTCCCTCAAGGAGGTAGGGCTTTTTTGAAAACACTCTAAATTATATATTCGGCAAACCCGTAAAAAGTCTTTTGCGAGCGATTTTGGCCACTTTTGGAAAAAAATTCATGAAATGCTGAGCGTTAATCCCGCTGAAGCGGGAAAAACTGCCCTCCAAAAATACGGCGGGTAAATTTGAGGCCTTCAGGCTGAGTTTTTGGAATTTAGCGACGTATTTCATGAATCCCAAAATGGGCATCATGAGGAAGCGAAAGACTTTTTAGGGGTCCATACTATATTTGGTGCTTGAATTAAACCTTTCCCTCTTTAACAAGCTTGGAAAAAAATTCAAATGATCTGTCAAAGGTTGCCTCTGCATCATCAGGAAAGCAGCATGCCGGCAATTCTCTTAATCGCAAATGATATGATATACACTCACAGCATATACCCTTTCTTGAACAAGGCTCGTAAGTGCAATTGCATTTTACGAGATTATCTTCCTTTTGGCACTCCATTAAAATATCTCCGGTATTTAAATATATATTCAAAACGTAAAATTGGCAAAGCCAAAACATGTCGTTTA
>CBFDCD010000172.1:0-4331 GCA_965603225.1 uncultured bacterium | reverse complement strand
ATTGTTTGGAATTATTGTGGCCTGTACTATTATATATTTTGTTTTTAGGAGCGGCGAATGGATAATAAAGGCTATCGGGCTGGGAGGAATAAGGGTTCTTACCCGGCTTATGGGGATGCTCCTTGCGGTCATTGCAGTCCAGTTTATGTTAAGTGGATTTCAACAAATAAAGTGATCCTTGTTGGGGTTAAAAAATAAAACAATAGTTAGAAAACGTTTATGCGTAACCTCCCGCTTATAGCTATTACCATGGGTGACCCTGCTGGAATAGGACCTGAAATATGCATTAAGGCCCTGCAAAGGGATGATGTTCGACAGGTGTGCAGACCTTTTATTGTAGGGGATATTGATGTACTGAAAAAGGTAGGGGAAAAAATCAATTTTTCTTCCTTTCATATACTATCATTGCCGTCAGAGACCTCCGACAGACACGGCATTATTGATATTATGCGCCTGTCACATTTAAAGGACGATCCCCTTGTGCCCGGTACGCCAACAAAAAGCAGGGCAAAGGCCATGGTTAATTATATAGTGGGTGCGGCAAATTTATGTAAAGAAGGGGAAACATCAGCAATGGTTACCTGCCCAATCAGCAAAGAGGTGATGCACTTTGCCGGGTATAGGTACGATGGTCATACAGAGCTTCTTGCCCATCTGACGGACACCAAAGATTATGTTATGATGCTTGCCGGCGACCGGCTCAGGGTGTCACTTGTCAGTATACATTGCGCAATAAAAGAAGTGCCTCAAAAATTGACCAGGGAATTAATCTCAAAAACTATTTCTATAACATACAGCGCTTTAAAGAGGGATTTTCATATTGCAAGGCCTCATATTGCTGTTGCCGCATTAAATCCCCATGCCGGGGAATCCGGTCTGTTTGGCACGGAAGAGAGTGATATTATAAGACCGGCCGTTGAGGAATGCAGAAGACAGGGCATGCTTGTAGAAGGTCCCTTCCCGCCGGACACGATATTTTATCACGCGGTTAATGGTAAATTTGATGCTGTTATTGCCATGTACCATGATCAAGGACTAATACCCTTTAAATTAATACATTTTTCCGACGGAGTAAATATTACTTTAGGCCTTCCAATAATCAGAACATCCGTTGATCATGGTACAGCCTATGACATTGTTGGTAAAGGGGAGGCTAACCCATCCAGTCTTGTAGCCGCCATAAAAATGGCCGCTGCAATGGCAAAAGACAAGGGAAAAAGGGAGGATGGCAGGGCAATAGGACAATAGGACAATAGGACAACCGTCTGTTATTATGGGGCGGGAGTATTACATCCTTCACGATACTTAAATTTTTCAGACTCGGAAAGAAAAACAACTATTATGCCTATACGGGATATTGTTATAAAAGGGGCCAGGGAGCATAATCTTAAGAATGTAGATATTTCTATCCCACGGAATAAATTAATCGTTATTACCGGGTTATCCGGGTCCGGCAAATCCACCCTTGCCTTTGATACAATTTACGCCGAAGGACAAAGACGATACGTTGAGTCACTTTCTACCTATGCACGGCAGTTCCTGGAGAGAATGGATAAACCGGATGTTGATTCTATCGAGGGGCTCTCACCTGCCATTTCTATTCAACATAGATCAGCAAGCAAAAACCCACGGTCAACAGTAGGAACGGTTACAGAGATATATGATTATCTGAGACTTTTATTTTCCAGGATTGGTCATCCATTTTGTCCCACCTGTGGAATCCCTATAACATCTCAAAGTATTCAACAGGTTGTTGACCATGTTATGAAATTTGAGCATGAGAGTAGGATTCAGATTTTATCTCCTGTGCTGAAGGATAGCAAGGGGGAGCATGTAAAACTGTTCGAACACTTAAGAAAGGAGGGTTTTGTAAGGGTACAGGTTGATGGAGACACCGTGTTGCTTGATTCCGATATTAGGTTGGATAAAGGAAAAAAACATACTGTCAGGGTAGTTGTTGATAGATTAGTAGTAACGGAAAACATTCGAAGGAGACTTACCGACTCTTTAGAACTGGCGTTTAGTTTGTCAGGCGGTTTGGCTATTGTTGATTTTATCGGGGACAAAGAATATCTATTCAGTCAGACGGCATCGTGTCCTGTATGCGGATTCAGCTTTCAGCCTTTAAGTCCTCAGATGTTTTCATTTAATAACCCCTCAGGTGCGTGCCCTGACTGTGGGGGGCTTGGAGCAACGATGTATTTAGATCCGGACCTCATTATTACTGATCCGGATCTTTCCTTGAGTGAAGGGGCTATTGCCCCATGGGGGGACAGACAATCAGGGTATTTTCAACAGACACTGCATTCTATTGCGGAACACTATGAGATTGATATTAGTATACCCTTCAGGGAGCTGCCCGAACATATTAAAAAAGTTTTTCTCTATGGTTCAGGAAAGGAGAAGATAAAATTTAGTTTTAATGCAGGCAACAGCACCCATTCGTATGAAAAACCCTATGAAGGGGTTATTCCAAATCTGAAACGAAGGTACGCTGAAACGGACTCTTCTTTTTCCAGGGAATGGATAGAGAGGTTCATGAACATACGTACCTGCCACTTATGCAATGGGGCAAGGTTGCGTTTAGAAAACCTTGCAGTCAAGGTTGGTGGAAGATCAATATATGATATAACCACCTATTCTATTGATAACGCACTAAGATATTTCGAGACATTAAAATTAACGGAAAAAGAAGGGATAATCGGCAGGCCGGTACTGAAAGAAATAATCAGGAGATTAGGCTTTTTAAAGAGTATCGGACTGAGCTATCTTTCACTTGACAGGTCTGCGTCAACCCTGTCAGGTGGCGAAGAGATGAGGATCAGACTGGCAACTCAAATTGGCTCAGGTCTATCCGGGGTTCTCTATGTTTTAGATGAACCGAGCATCGGACTGCATCAAAGAGATAACAGCAAACTAATAGCTACCCTTAAAAAATTAAGGGAATTAGACAATACGGTTCTCGTTGTGGAACATGACCCCGACACTATGCGTTCGGCTGATTATATCATAGATATGGGCCCAGGAGCGGGGGAGCAAGGTGGGCGAGTAGTGTTTTCAGGAACACCTGATGAGATTATCAAGGATGAACAATCACTGACCGGCCGGTATCTCTCAGGCGGTCTTTCCATCCCTGTCCCCCCTTTAAGAAGGAAGGCAGGGAGACAAAAGATAGTTATTGAAGGGGCCTCGGAGAATAATCTCAAATCTATTGATGTTGCTATTCCCTTAGGGGTATTTACCTGTATTACCGGAGTGTCAGGGTCCGGCAAAAGCAGCCTGATTAACCAGATCCTGTTCCCCGCCCTGTCACAAAAATTGTATCATTCAAAGGGGAAGGTTGGAAAGATGAAGAGGGTGGTTGGCGTAGAATATTTAGACAAGGTTCTCAACATAGACCAAAGCCCTATCGGTAGAACACCCAGATCAAACCCAGCGACATATACAGGGGTATTTGAACACATTAGAAAACTTTTTTCAATGCTGCCGGAGTCTAAGCTAAGGGGGTATAAATCAGGGCGCTTTAGCTTTAATGTAGATGGTGGAAGATGTGAAGCCTGTAAGGGTGACGGGATTATTAAAATAGAAATGCACTTCCTTCCGGATGTGTATGTTACCTGTGATGTCTGCAAGGGACTCAGGTACAATCGAGATACCCTTGAGATACGATACAGGGGCAAAAATATTGCAGATGTACTTGATATGACGATTGAGGAGGCAATGCTTTTTTTTTCCAACATTCCCCAGGTAAAGAGTAAGTTTGAGGCCCTCTTTAGTGTTGGCCTTGGATATATAAAGCTTGGGCAGTCCGCCACCACACTCTCCGGAGGGGAGGCGCAAAGGATGAAACTGGCAAAGGAGCTGGGCAAAAGGACCACGGGAAAAACATTATATCTTTTAGATGAGCCTACTACAGGGCTGCATTTTGATGATATCAGGAACCTTCTGGATGCCTTAAACCATCTTGTTGATTCTGGAAATACAGTAGTAGTAATAGAGCATAATATGGAAATCATAAAATCCGCAGATTTTATAATTGACTTAGGCCCGGAAGGCGGGGATATGGGAGGCTTTATTGTTGGGGCCGGTACCCCTGAGGAGATTGCAGGACTTGAAAAATTACACACAGGTTATTATTTAAACAAGGTTATGAAAAGGTATGAGCTTGACAGTAAAATTGAAGATGAATATACTCAGCCGCTGAATATAAATTGATTTAGTGATGAAATAAAAACCATTTTTTCTTTTCACATTTCACGTTTTAGTAGAATATCAGGATTAAAAAAAACTATAGTGGATTAAAATAATTGATTTTAAGAAAAAAGGAGGCA
>CBFDCD010000171.1:0-4354 GCA_965603225.1 uncultured bacterium | reverse complement strand
TGGTATCTGAAACAAATATCCTTGCACCCTCTTTTGCCAGATATTTTTCAACGAGAGGATAGCCCACTGCACCTGTTCCCTGAACAACAACACTCATGTCCTTGAGGCTCTCTTTGCCAAATTTAAACTTTACCGCCTCTTTTATCGCCAGATAGACCCCATAGGCAGTAGGGCTACCAGTGGGCCCTATTTTACTGTCAAAACCACCGGCAATGTTCATCGAGTACCCTTCTCTCCTCATAACATCCGCTAATTCCGGGGAAAAACCCATGTCCGGACCGGTAAATGATCTGGTCCTATCAAGGGCGTAGGCCAAAAATCCTATGGTCTTAAAATCTTTTAAATCTAAAGGTCTACATTGAACTGTAATCTTGCTTCCTCCAAAAGGTATCTGCGCGCCGGCATTCTTGAAAGACATTGCCCGACTCAAGTTTAGTCCATCAATTATTACCTCCAACTCCTCCTCGTCCGGCTCGTGACGCCTTATCCCCCCGCTTCGTATAGCATGGTATCCATTATTAATGCCCAATATATTACTATGCATATTGCTGATGAAGTGGATGTCATGTTCCTTGTCAAAAAAACACTCTATACCTTGATGCTTACCCTTCTTTATTAAATTTATGACTTCATCAAGATAACCGGCAAGGTTATTTTTTTTAAATAGATTCCAAGTCTCCTGGTTACCAAGATAAACATTGTTAGTGGTAAGGGCATGTTCAAAGGTAAAATCCTTGCCATAACGCGACCAATCTGTCTCCTTTTCCCACTCTCTACCAGCCTGCAATGTTACAATGTCTTTCTTCCAGTGGTAATAAATAAACAGTGTAGTAAGATTTTCCCTGTCTAAAGGAATAAACAGACTTTTTTCCATTTAAAAATATCTCCCCTCTCCCGCTCGAATGATAGAATTTTAACCAGAAACCATTCAATACTTTTAGTATTTTTTTAATTTTTAAACAATATAGGTAAATAACAATTCCAGTGTCAAGTAAAAACCATGAAGGGCAATTTCACCCTTCTCTCATTTATATAGTTTCAATGCATTAGTAACACACTAGGGTAATTTTGAAAAAGGTAATTTTATCAATATAATTTTTTTCCTACTATTTGTTGTATATTTTTCTTGACACGCAACTCGCTTTTCTTTATCTTTCATCAATCATTAATAAAAAAGGGGGCTTGTAAAAATCACTTACAGGCCGGATCCTCAACCTTTAACCTAAATAACTACAGAAATTGCATCTGTATTTATATAAAACCAGATATTATTAATTTTAACAAAGGGAGGATATAGTTATGAAAAAAAGGCAAACTTTTCTGTTTATGGGCCTGATCCTGGGCATAGCGCTTGTTTTCGGAATTACAACCAGTGCTACGGCAGGCAACATCAGGATAGGTGTGGCAGCTCCTTTTACCGGAGATTTGGCAGCCTACGGAGACAACATTAAGGCCGGCGTAAATCTCAAGCTAAAAGAGATTAATGGGGCCGGTGGGATTAATGGCCAAAAGGTGGAATTGGTATGGGGCGATGATCTCTGTGCACCAAAAGATGCAGGTATTGTAGGTTCAAAATTCGCAGCAGATAAGACCATAGTAGCCGTGGTTGGTCATCTTTGCTCATCTGCTACATTGGCGGCCATGCCTATTTATGTACGTTCAGGGCTTCCATGCATATCCCCTACCTCCACCAATCCTACCATTGGAGATGTTGGGAAAGGATGGTTTTTCCGCAATTGTTATACCGATGATTTTCAGGGCAAGTACCTTGCCTCATATGTTGTCCCCAAACTTCTCGGAAAAAATAAGGTTGCTATCTTTTATGAAAATAACGACTATGCCATTGGCCTCAAAAACTCCTTTGTGGCAGGCGCCAAGGCTGGAGGTGTGACAGTAACAGGAGCTGAGGCCTATGTTGCCAAAACCACAGACTTCACCCCCCAGTTGACAAAACTTTTAAAAGATAAACCGGACACAATCTTCCTTTGCGGTTACCATCCTGAAGGCGCTCTAATAGCCGGTCAGTCTCGTAAACTTGGGTTTAACGGTCCTCTGTTTGGAGCTGATGGTATTGATAACATAGACTACATTAAAATCGGTGGCAAGGCGGCTAACAATACTTACTGCACTGTCCCCTTTCTTGCTGCAGCGGCAAGTCCGGCTGGTAAAGCATTTGCTGAAAACTTCAAAAAAGCTGAAGGACGTGATGTGGATTGGATGAGCGCAAATGCATATGATTGTCTTGGACTCCTGGCCCAGGTCATAGCAAAGGCCGGTCCTGACAGAAAGAAGATCCGCGAGGGATTGGCTGCACTCAACACTAAAGATAGTGGCTATAAGGGTGTTACTGGTCTAACCTATTTTGACAGTAAAGGTAATTGTTCTAAACCTGCATTTGTAAAAATGGTAAAAGACGGCCAGTTTGTACCGGCCGAGTAACTCATCTATCAGCTTAAAAACTGTTACAACCTGAACAGGCGCTGAAATAAAAAAATTTCGGCGCCTGTTCAGGTGTTAGAGGATAATCTTTGTTTTTACAACAACTTATTAACGGACTAACGATAGGCGGCATATACGCCATGATAGCAGTTGGGTACACCATGATTTATGGTGTTATACAGCTTATTAACTTTGCTCACGGCGAAATCTACATGCTCGGCGCCTTTTTTGCTGTTACATTTATTACATTTTTGCAACTCCCGTTCTACACCGCATTTATCCTGTCTATGGCCTGCTGTGCCGTGTCCGGAGTTTTGCTGGATATTTTTGCTTATCGTCCACTTAGAAACTCTCCCCGTCTGGCTGCCCTTATAACGGCCATAGGAATGTCTATTTTCCTTCAAAACCTTGCAATGATTATCTGGGGATCCAGACCAAAACCTTTCCCCCATGATGCTCTCCCAGCATATTTTGAAAAAACAGCAGTCACTTTTTCAGGGGTAAGCCTTTCCTGGTTTCATATATTTATATTCGCCGTAACCATAATTATGATGGTTGGGCTCAACCTTATCATCCAGAAAACAAAGTGGGGCAAAGCAATGCGAGCCGTAGCACAGAATAAAACTATGGCTTCCCTCTCCGGGATAAACGTGAATAGGGTTATATCATACACATTTGCCCTTGCGGGCTCCCTTGGAGGAGCGGCAGGTATCATGGTCGGAGCTTATTATAACTCTCTTTATCCAACCATGGGGTATGTTGCCGGTGTCAAGGCATTTGCCGCTGCTGTACTTGGAGGAATCGGCTCAGTGCCGGGCGCAATGTTAGGCGGCGTTATTTTAGGTGTGGCTGAGGCACTTGGCGCAGGATATTTGAGCTCCCTCTACAGGGATGGCATATCGTACGCTGTTATGATAATAGTCATAATTTTAATACCAGCAGGGCTATTCGGAAAGCTAATCAAGGAAACAAAAAAAAGCATGTAAAATGATTAAATTAAGATTAAAAAATATGGATAAAGGCGCAAAGTTAAGGATTGGCCTATTAATTCTTGCCTTGATTTTGCCCTTTATGCCATTTATCAGTAACTACATACTCCACATTGTAATCCTCATCTATCTTTATATGATTCTGTCTTTAGGGTTAAACATTGTGCCGGGATTTAACGGATTGTTGGATTTAGGCTATGTAGGTTTTTACGGCATAGGGGCCTATACTTCGGGATTGCTTACATATCACTTTGGCCTGTCATACTGGATAATTATCCCTTTAGCCTTTATTAATGGGGCTATATGGGGAATTTTGTTAGGCGCCCCTACCTTAAGATTGACCGGTGACTACTTTGCTATTGTAACATTCGGTTTTTCAGAATTAGTGGTGCTTTTTCTCACCAATGAGATCTGGCTCACCAGGGGGCCTTTAGGCCTGCCCGGCATTGATGTAGTTTCAATAGATCTATCACTATTTGGGGGCCCAAAATGGGAATTTATTGGAGAAATTCCATACTATTATCTTGCGATTATTATGGTACTGGTAACCGTCTTCGTCATGAATCGTATCCGGAATTCCCGTTTGGGAAGGGCCTGGTTTGCCATACGGGATGACGAAGTAGCGGCCGTATCCTGCGGTATTAACCTGCTGACCTATAAGGTCATAGCCTTTGCTATTAGCGCTGCATTTGGCGCGGTAGGAGGAAGTTTTTTTGCCAGATGGGTAACCTTCCTCTCTCCGGATATGTTTAAATTCTGGGAGTCATTTTTGATCCTGTGTATGATTGTATTGGGAGGCATGGGTAATATTTGGGGTGTAATGATCGGCGCATTCGTACTGGTTTCTATGAGCGAGGCGCTTCGTGAAATACTCCCGTTGCTGGGTCTTCCAGTGGGGGGACGTTTCCTGGCATTCGGATTTATAA
>CBFDCD010000170.1:0-4364 GCA_965603225.1 uncultured bacterium | reverse complement strand
TGAAGATGCTCACAAGGTGCCGCCTATGAAGAGGATAGTTTTGGAACCTGATTTTTAATGTATTAGAGATACATGTAATTCTTTTTATGGCAAAAAATAGACTTTCTTTGCCACAAAGACATCAAGTCACGAAGAAAAAACAGTAACTATATTTTTTTATGTCTTTATGGTAGATGATAAATGTTGCGGCATGCCTGCCTCAGGTAGGCTTGTCCGGTTTGAATAGGAAAATAAATTTTTACTTTTAATAAAGGAGGAATGATTATGGCATTAGAATGGGTACCAAGGGATAATGAGAAAAAAGATCATATGTTACATACTGATGTTCACTGGGGGACTGAGGCCCCATGTGTTGTTTATGAAAAGAGACCTATAACAGACCCTGAGGGAAATGTGAAGGAAGGGCTTTATACGGCATGGATTAGATTAAATAATCCAAAACAGTATAATTCCTATACTACGGAGATGGTTAAGGGCGTTATAGCTGGTTTTGAAAATGCCTCATTAGACAGAAGTGTGGTGGCAGCGGTTTTTACCGGAACAGGCCCGTATTCATTTTGCACAGGAGGCAACACCAAGGAGTACAGTGAATTTTACAGCATGAGACCGGATGAATACGGCCAGTACATGGAGCTGTTTAACCATATGGTGGATTCTATCCTTGCATGTAAAAAGCCGGTAATTTCTCGGGTGAACGGAATGAGGGTAGCAGGCGGCCAGGAGATAGGGATGGCCTGCGATCTTGCTATTTCATCAGATCTGGCTATCTTTGGCCAGGCCGGCCCAAGGCATGGATCAGCCCCTGACGGGGGATCATCAGATTTTCTACCCTGGTTTCTCGGCATGGAAGATGCTATGTGGAATTGTGTTTCCTGTGAGATGTGGTCTGCGTATAAGATGAAGGCAAAAGGGCTCATATCAAAGTGCATACCGGTTTTGAAGGTAGATGGAAAATGGGTGAGAAACCCCATGATTATAACAGACAAATATGTCGATGATGGGGAAATAGTATATGGTGAGATGAAGACCGGGGCTGACGGCAAAGAGGCAAGGGCATTTGTAAAGGAACATCAGCCCAATGCAGACTTTGAACTTCTTGACAAGGAAGTGGGTAAAATTGTGTGGACCTTTACCAATCTTTTTCCTGGATGCTTGATTAAGTCTATTGACAGTGTTCGGGCTAAAAAGAAGTTTTTCTGGGATTACTCCAAGAACTATAATAGGCACTGGCTGGCTGCAAATATGGGTGGCGAGGCTTATCTGGGCTTCGGGGCCTTTAACACCAAGAAGATCACCGGCAAGGATACCATAGATTTCATCAAATTCCGTCAGAACATTGCTGATACAAGGACCTGGGATATGGATATGTTTGCAGAAGTCTTTGGAAAACCACAAGAGTAGTTGCGTATTTTTAAATGAATGGCAGGTATGGAGATAATAAAAGATCATGCCTGCCATATTTTGTTTAATGCAGCGTATCATTGGTTTCCTGTTTCCTTAAGGTTAATTTAAAAAAAACAGGCTAATTAAGCATAAAAGGAGTGTTTATATCATGACTTACCAACATATAGGGGTTGAACTTAAAGATGGACTGGGAACAATTACCCTTAAAAGGCCTCCGGTAAATGTTTTGAATATCGCAATGATGGATGAGATTAATGATGTTTTGAAGTCATGGCAGGACAAAAAGGACCTCAAGGTAGCCCTCTTCAATGCTGATGGCAAATGTTTTTCTGCAGGTGTTGATGTTGGAGAACATACGGGTGATTTGGCGCCTAAGATGATAGAGAGCTTTCACGGAATGTTTCGGCTGATGGATAAATTAGGTGCTGTTACTGTAGCCTCTGTGTTTGGGTCATGCTTGGGAGGAGGGTGTGAACTGGCAGTTTTTTGTGATCTGGTAATCGCTAATGACACGGCCAAATTTGGCCAGCCGGAAATACAGGTAGGGGTGCTCCCTCCAATTGCTGCCCAGATAATGCCAAGAATTATTGGAATGAAGGCAGCGATTGATTTGATTGTATCAGGGAGAATTATCTCCGCCCAGGAGGCTATGACCATTGGTCTTATAAACAAGGTAGTGCAAAAAGATGATTTATTAAGGGAAACCGATGAATTTGTAAAGCCCTATCTTTCCCTTAGCGCCGAGGTTATAAGGGTAACAAAAAAGACAATAAAGGCAGGCCTGATAGATGATTTTGAACCATCACTAAAAATTATTGAGGATATTTACCTTAATGAGCTAATGAAGACGGACGATGCCCAGGAGGGGCTAAAGGCATTTTTGGAGAAGAGAAAACCGGAATGGAAAAACTCTTGATGCAGTGATACTGTAGGTATAGAGATATACAGACTGTGGGTATTTAGTCGCTTGGAAATAATACAGTATGCAAAATGGTAATATTTTCTTCAGCTAAGAAGAGGCAAAGCTAACAGTCTTCAGCCTAAGCAACCTAAATTGTTACACTATATTTCTATTTCCATGCCCTCACGGGCAAAGAATACTTCTGTGTTGCCTGTGGTAGGTGGGTTGCAATATTTTACTGTCAGTTCGTCTAACTGGGCGTCGGTTCTCATTGGATCATGATGAAAAAGAGCCAGACGTTTTATGGCAGACCTTTTTGAAGAGGTTATTGCATGCTCAAATGAGGTGTGACCCCACCCTGTTTTAGAGGATTCATATTCCTCATGCGAGTATTGAGCGTCATAAACTACAAGATCAGATCCTGAAAAAAATCGTTCTACCCGATGGTTTTCCTCTTCGGCTACTGTTTGCCCCTCCTGGGCCATGATTTCATCATAGGAAGGGTCATGAGGGTCAGTGGAAAAAACGTTTCTGAATGGCTCTGTGTCATAGGCGGTACAGAACACCCTGTCTTGGAATTCGAACCGGTAGCCAAGGCATAAAATAGGATGGTTAAGATATGTAGTAGTTACTGTAATGTCGTCACCTAAATCAAATTGGCCCTCCTTAATTTCTATATATTCTATTTCAGCGGAAAGTTCGGCCTGACGGATTGGAAAGTACCGGTAGGTCAGCTGACCTCCTATGATATCTTTCAAACTATCATCGTCAAAGGTTACCGGCCCATAGATTCTTAGCTTTGTGTTAGGGATATAAATAGGGACAAAAAAAGGGAAGCCCATAATATGGTCCCAGTGTGTATGGGTAAGAAATATATCTGTCTTTATAGGACCATTTAAGAGGTCATGAGAAACCAGATAGTTGCCAAGTTCTCTGATGCCTGAGCCGGCATCAATAATAATGAGCCTGTTGCTATTCTCAAAACGCAACTCGATACACGCTGTGTTTCCACCATATTTCTGGGTATTAGAACCAGGGCACGGTATAGAGCCTCTTACCCCCCAAAATTTTATTTTCATAGGTTTAACCTTTTTCAGAAACTTCAAGAAAGATTTTTGCCTTTTCTATTTCATCGATCACATTGTCACGGATATCAGAGAGTATGGCCCATTTAATGCCAACACTGTCAAGTAAATTCGTCAATATTTCCTTATCTGTGTATAGGCCTTGTGATGATCCCATCTCTAAGATATTTGCATAGATGTTCGAAATCGTTACCAAGGTTGTGATCTGTTTGTTTTCTTCGCCGGCATCACCTGGGCTGTGGTGAAAATAGATTGCATCGCCCAGTGCCTCACTTAATTGCCACTTTTCCGCAATCATCTTTCCTGCTAAGCAGTGATTAATTCCAAGAATCAACTCTTCTGCCTGATGCAGATTAATTTGTTTGGCATGAGCCATTTCAAGGGCCTGATTATATTCATCCGGAAAGCGATTGTTAAGTGGTATCTTGCCCAGATCATGTAATAACCCTGCGACAAAATACTCCTCTCTTTCTGCAACCGGTACACCGATGGAAGCTGCTAAAATTTTAGAGGTAACTCCCGTGCATATCGAGTGAGTCCAGAATTCATCCGTATCCAGAGCATGAAAAGATCCTTTCCCGCCGACGCTTCCCAGGATTGCCGTGCTTAAGGCAAGATTTTTTACAGTATTAATGCCAAGCATAATAATTGCCCTTGTTAGTGAAGATACCTTTTTTGGAAGGGAATAATAAGCTGAATTCAAAAGAGTTAAAACCTTGCCTGTAAGAACAGGGTCAAGGGAGATGACCTTATTTAGTTCGTTGGGCGATGTTTTTGGACTGTTGCATACCTCTAAAACCTTTACAACTGTAGTGGAAAAGCTTGGCATCCTGAGAATATAATTTTGAATTATTTTCTGTCTCTTCTCTTCTTTTGTAGTAGTTTCAGGCATTAGTTTTATAGTGTAAAAGGGCTATTTATATAGAATTTTGCAAGACACAGGTGTTTAACTTCTCAATAAAGCAGGTCATTCC
>CBFDCD010000169.1:0-4370 GCA_965603225.1 uncultured bacterium | reverse complement strand
TCTGAGTCTCTGAGTTCGCCCACGATCGGGACCCCGTCCGGGGTCATGGGATACTGTCCACGCCAGGTACGCCGTACCTTTAGGTTTTTTAGAATAGGCATGATGTTGATCATTCTCTCGGCAATCATGGGCAAAAATGCAGAGGTGGCCCCGATTTTTATGCCCCAGATGGGGGGATCAGGGGTCAGACAAAAAACCACCTGACCTTCACTATTCTGGTAAAAATAAAAATTTTTAGATCCGGATGCCTCGCGCATATCAACAACCATAGGACCCATAAAAGGCTTCACAGGTTCACAAATTCCGGCCTCATGAGAATCCGGATTAACTGCAATATTAATTCCGGCCATATGAGAGACGTTTTTAGCATAGGCCCCAGCAGCGTTTAGCACATTAGCCGAATGATACAAGCCTTTATTAGTCTTCACAGCGGTGATAATGCCCTTTTCTATTTCAAATCCTGCAACTGTTTCGTTAAAGCTGAACGCTGCGCCATACCCTAACGCCTTAAAGTATGAGGACTGGGTAAATAGTAAAGGAGATGCAGAGCCATCTTCAGGGGAATAAGTGCTGCCCCTCAATCCCTCCATATTGATTCCAGGGTTTAATTCCCTATACTCTTCAGGAGACAGCCACTTGATATTAAGGTTAAAATTTTGTTGAATTTTTAATAAATCTCTTAATATATTTTCATCTTTTTCTCTGTAGGCGGGGAATGAATATCCGTTAGCCTGCCACTGGATATCATCTCCATATACCTCTTTCCACTGTGAAAAGATCTCTATGCTTCTCTGAGAGACTACTATCTTTCCCTTATCTGAATGGGTAGCTCGAATGCCACCTATCGCCTTTTTATCCTGCCCCTGGCCAGGAGATGCCAGGGAATCAATAACTAAAACTGATTGTTTGTTTCTTGCAAATTCCATCGCAACAGGTACGCCAATGGAACCACTTCCTATAATAATCAGGTCATACGTTTTATTCATTGTTTTTTCCATGGGAGATAGTAGAGAAAACTCCGAGTGGGGCCTCAATAAAAACCGGTCTTCTTGTGTTTAATGTTACCTCTTCTAAGGGTATACCTTCTTCTCTATACATCTGCAAAATCACGCTTTCACATGTTTTAGCGCCGCACGCCCCCATGCCTGCCCTGGTAATTGCCTTTATTTGATTCAAATCTTTTATTCCCCTTCTGATTAGTGGTCGGATTTCTCCTGCGGTCACTCGTTCACACCGACAAACGATGGCATCATCCAATATTTTATCTACTATTGTTTGGTTTTCAGGTAACGTGACCTCATCTCTTTGTATCTTAAATCCCGCAACCTGCCTGGCAATATCTTTAGGGACCCTGACTTTAATGAGTTGTGTTTTTCGAGACGATTTATTGATCACCGTATCAATGACTACTGCCTCTTGAAGCGTATTCCCCTCATAATCAGTCAATAAAACTGAATCTCCTTTTTTGTATTCATAGTTATATATTTCATAGGCAAGAGAGACGATAGGATTATCTAAATTTTCACGGTAATCTACCAATGAGATTGCCAGGCCCGGGCAGATGAAAACGCATTTGTTGCAGCCAATGCATTTATTATTGGCGATTTCAGGTTTTCCTAAAAGGGAATCACCGGGAATAGTAATAACGCCTTGCTTACACACGGAAACACATGGGTTGCAGGGGATTTCCTGGTTGCAATGGATAACCGGTGTAATGCCTGATTCCGGATAAGAATCATAGTGGGGTACAGTAATGTGTCCAGGATGGCTTTTCAGGATATTTGCCTTTTTATACCAATTGTTTGGGACAGGCTTATCTTCTTTGCCAAGTTCTCTGGCAATCTCTCTGCCGGCTATTTTCCCGCTAAACATGGCAGAGGAAGCCTCGGCGATTTCCTGTGCGTCTCCCGCTGAAAAGGTATTGATACCGGCCCCCTGAGCCTCCATAAAAAATTCATTTACAGGGCTAAGACCAGTACCAATTAAAACTGTGTCACATTTAAAGGTTCTTTCAGTCCCTGAGATCGGCCTGAAACTATCATTAACCCGGCATACGGTTGCAGACTCTACATGTTCATTTCCATTGGCGGATAAAATAGTATGCCCTGTATATACGGGAACACCCAATCTTTTAATTTTATTAGCGTGCACCTGGTAACCACCTACGTGGCTTAAGGCCTCAACTAATCCAACCACATGAATGCCGGCCTGCAAGGCATGATAGGCGGCTATCAATCCTACATTACCGCCCCCTACTACAAACAATCTTTTGGCAGGCCTTATAAGGTCTCTGTTAACAAGGGTTTGAAAGGCCCCGGCCCCATATACACCCGGCAATGTGTTTCCTGGAAAGGCCAGGGATTTTTCCCTTGCCCCTGCTGCATTCAAAACAATTTTGGGTTTTATAATCTTATATTCTTTCCCATTAGTAACTATGCCCACTTTTTTATCGCTAAATACATACATTGCAGTGCTGTTGAGCCAAATTTTCAAAGAGGAGAGCTCCCCTATTTTATCTTCTAAAATTTTTGCGATCTCAGTCCCCCTCGTTCCTGCATAGCAATCATCAATTGAACCGAAAAACTTATGGGTCTGGAGAACCAATTTTCCGCCTAACCGATCCTTATCATCAACCATTATGGTTTCAATCCCTCTTTCACCTAACTGCAATGCTGCAGAAATACCAGCAGGACCACCACCGATTATCAGCACGTCCGTATCAAAATCTTTAACAGGGGAAAAGGTAAAATTATTTACATGGCTCGGGAGGGTTGGCAGGCCCTCGACGCTTTCTACAACCATATTCTCTTCCACCTTTGTCATGCATGACTTTACTGGAATTCCATTGGCAATAACCATACATTGGGCACACTGTCCATTGGCACAAAATATTCCTTGGGGAAATCCATCTTTTCCATGGTGTCCAAATATATGAATCCCGTTGGCAAATAGGGCAGATGAAATTACCTCATCTTCATAGGCCATTAATTTCTTATTGTTCCAGTAAAAAACCATCCTTTTTCTTTTAGGAATGCTTAAAATAGGGTGTTTTTCGATGCGCCATTCAGACATTGGATTTCTTCCTTATACCTAACTTGGACAAGCCGGGATTAAATAAAAGATTTTTGAAATATCTTGGATTGTTAATGAGGGTATGTTGTATGCTAACTACTTGAAACTAAAAACTAAATAAATAAGGAAGCTTATCGCACCATGGTTGTTAACATTGTACCTCATTTATGAGTATCAATTTTCACGTTTCAGATTGCTTTGCCTTTTCCTCCATTAACCGATTGAATCGATATACATGGTTTTGGGCCAGAAGGTTCGCCTTAGCTGCCTGCCCATTTTTTACAGCATCCACAATTTCACACATATCTTTATAGTTTTCCCTGAGCAGCTCCTCTCCCTCGGGGAGAAACTGGCTAAAATAAAGCCTAATGTTCTCATACACTGTTTTAAGAACTGATTCATAGATTGGGTTGCCGGCGATTTGGGCTAAAGCCAGATGCAGGTTGTTATCCACCTGAATAAACTCGTCCCAGTGCGATATACCATGTTCAAGATGGTTATTTGCCTCTGTCAAAAGTTTCTCTAAATAGTCTATATCTATGCTCTTCGCTCTCTCTGCAGCAAGGCCTGCAACAATCCCTTCAACTCCCTCTCGAAATTCTGCAAGATCTCTAAGGGAGACCCTTTGATAGCGAATAAGTAGATCCAAACTCTCGCTGACCTGGTTTGTGGTAAGGACATTAACCACAGCGCCGCCTGCAACACCTGTCTTAATTGAGATAAGCCCCTTTTGCTCTAATATACGAAGCGCCTCCCTCAATGTGCCCCTGGAAGATTGAAACATTTCCTTCATCTCCCTTTCCGGGGGCAGTTTGTCTCCGGGCTTCAGTTTGCCTTTAAGGATGGCATCCTGAATCTGTTCGACTACGTCCTGAAATATTCTGTTTTGTTTTGCCTCTCTAAACATAATAATATTTTTTATAATGGTTAAACCATTATAATGTTTATTCCGTTATGTCAAGTATATTGTGCGCACTTTTTTTTGAAAATGTAATAAAAGCGGCCGATAAAAAGAAACCTCCATTTACTGCAGGCCCTTAAAAACCAATAGCGCCTATAGGGCATGGAGGTTGTTTAGTGTAGAGATGGGAATTTATTTTTTTTTGGATAATACAAATGTTATAATTCTAGCCACGTTCCAATATTATTTTCCTTCGCCCTCTTGTATATCTTAATAGCCACTGCCATATCATCCATGGCAAGACCAAGGTTTGCACAAATTATTTTCTCGTTTCGGTCTTTCCTGCCGGGTTTTATACCTGCAGCAATTTCGCCAAGATCTGCGTAAATTTCTGGTA
>CBFDCD010000168.1:0-4407 GCA_965603225.1 uncultured bacterium | reverse complement strand
ATAGAGACAGTAAAGGAATATGCCACTGAGCAGGAAATTACCGATGTTTTCAGAGATGTATTTGGGATTTATCGCGACCCTGGTGTATATTAGAGGAGATACTATGAACAAGGAGAGGAGAGTTAGAATTCTGGTGGCAAAGCCGGGCCTGGATGGTCATGACAGGGGGGCGAGGATTATTGCCAGGACATATAGAGATGCAGGATTTGAGGTTGTTTACTCTGGGCTTCATCAGACACCTGAGGAGGTAGTTCAAGCTGCTATACAGGAAGATGTAGATATGATAGGATTGTCCAGTTTGGCAGGCGCCCATTTGTATCTTTTGCCGCGAGTAGTGGAGTTGCTAAGGGAAAAAAATGCTGATGATATTGTTGTGTGTGGTGGAGGAATATTTCCGGAAGGAGACATACCAAAATTAAAAGACGCAGGAGTTAAAGAAGTATTTACACCTGGCACTCCTCTTACTGAAATCGTAGATTGGGTTAGGAAAAATGTCAGCCCGAGAGGATGATTGAGAGTATAGAGTAAGGAGTAGGGAGTAGAAAAACAGTAACTAACTTTAGGAAATTTTATGATGGAGATAGCTGAAAAAATCAAGACAGGGGAAATAAGGGCTGTTGCAAGGCTTATAAGAGATATAGATGATAATATCTTAGACGCCAGAGAAGTGCTTAAGGATCTTTATAGTTCAACTGGAAATGCATATGTAATTGGAATAACCGGAGCGCCTGGTGTAGGCAAGAGTACCTTGGTGGACCAGATGGTAAATCACCTGAGAAAGGCCGGGAAGACTGTTGGGGTGCTTGCGGTTGATCCTACCAGCCCTTTCAGTGGGGGCGCCATACTGGGTGATCGTATTCGAATGCAACGGCACAGCATGGATGAGGGGGTATTTATTCGTTCCATGGCAACAAGGGGCTCCTTTGGTGGCCTGACGCAGTCAACGAGAAGCGCCATAGATGTATTAGATGCCATGGGTAAGGATTATGTTATTGTTGAAACAGTAGGGGTAGGGCAGGATGAAGTAGACATTGTTCGCAGCTCAGATACAACCATTATTGTGCTTGTACCTGGTATGGGTGATGACATTCAGGCCTTAAAGGCGGGTATTTTAGAGGTAGGTGATATTTTTGTAATAAATAAGGCCGACAGAGATGGAGTAGATAAAACGGTAAGCGATATCAGATTGATGATTGAAATGGATGAAAAAAGATATAAGAATGGCTGGAAGCCGTCAATTTTAACTGCCCAGGCCGTGTTTGATAGTGGAATAAAGGAGCTTTTAGATGAAATTGAGAAGCACCGCCTCCATTTGTCATCAAATAAAGAAATGTTATCAACACTAAGATACGAAAAGGTCAAAAATGATCTTTCTGAAATGATAAAAGACAAGATAGTAAAAGAAATATTGAGTGATATAATAAACTCAGGTGAATTTGAGGACGCAATTAAATCAATTATAGATAAAAAAATCGATCCGTACTCGGCCTGTGACAACATTGTTTCAGCGAAATTAAAATCAAATGTAAAATAATGGAAAAACTTATTCCATGGTGGGCAATTCAAATTATATTGGCATTGATTGCCCTTTTTTTTATACTTTTTGGGATAAATCTTCTGTATATGGCATACCAGGTTAACGATCCATTTAAATTTATAATGACATTTTTTGCGTCGAATTTAATTATTCTGATTGGAGCCACCCTTTTTGTTAGTTTTATCGTGAAAATTTTTAGGGGAATTAATAAAAAAACTGAAGAGAAAGAATAGTGAATATATCAATGCAAAATAGAAAACGTGGTCTTCAGGACCAGGTAAGAAAAAAGGAGTAAATAAAAATGCCGCTTAAGAAAAAAGATACGCCTATGGGCGAAAGACTAAAAGAAATCAGGGCCGAGAAAAGGGTGAGTCTCGATCACATAGCCAATGAAACTGGATTCTCTGTGGAATATATTTCTAATGTAGAGGAAGGGAAGGTACGGCCTCCGGTTGCAACTATTCTGCGTTTATCAAGGGCATTAGAGATAGATAGCGGTGTTTTGCTGAAAAAGGACGAAGACGAGGCAAATAAAAAAAGGGTCAAGGATTTTAAGGAAAGAACAGAGGCATACAGCTATCAGGTGTTGACGCCAGAGGCTGCCTACAAACACCTGAAGGCATTCAAGGTGTTTATCGATCCTGTTTCCGATCATAAATCAGTAAGCTACCAGCATGAAGGTGAGGAGTTTATCTACGTTCTTGAAGGAAAGGTAGAGGTCACTGTTGGGGAGAATAAAACCGTTTTAGGGCCGAGTGATTCCCTTCACTTTAATTCGTCAATCGTGCATAAGCTGAAAAATTTGAGTTCCGAAAAAGCCGAAACAATAGTAGTGCTTTATACACCGTAATCAATGGAGTTAATATGTCCTATCAACTGAATGAAGAGCAGAAAATGATTCAGGCCATGGTTAGAGATTTGGCCCGCGAGGTTGTTTTGCCTGGAGCAGCGGAAAGAGATAAAACCAAGGAATTTCCATCGGAAAATATAAAAAAAATGGCCGAGCTTGGTCTGATGGGAATGGGCGTTCCGCCTGAATACAACGGGGCAGGTGTTGACACGATAAGTTACAGCCTGGCTCTTCAAGAAATAGGGTATGCCTGTGCCTCAACTGCCGTTATCATGTCCGTGCATAATAGTGTGTCTTGCGGGCCTATATACAGGTTTGGCTCAGAATACCTTAAGGAAAACTATCTAAAACCATTAGCAGCAGGTGAAAAACTTGGGTGTTTTGCAATCACAGAGCCAAGTGCTGGGTCTGATCCGGCAAGCCAGAAGACAACAGCTAAAAAAGATGGAGATAGTTATATACTGAACGGCACAAAGGCGTGGATAACCAGTGGAAAAAATTCCGATGTGGTTGTGTGTTCTGCATATACAGATAAAAGTAAAAAGCACAGAGGGATAAGCGCCTTTATCCTGGATAAGGGTATGCCTGGGTTTATTGTCGGTCCGGATGAGGATAAAATGGGTCAGAGGGCCTCAGACTCAACAAGCCTTATATTCGAAGATTGCCGGGTCCCTGCTGAAAATCTTCTTGGTGAAGAGGGCCAGGGTTTCATTATCTCTATGACTGCACTTGACGAAGGACGCATTGGCATAGCCTCAATGTCTGTAGGTATTAGCCAGGCATGCTTAGACGCAGCTATAAGCTATGCAAAGGAGAGAGAGCAGTTTGGCAGGAGCCTGTCAAAATTCCAGGGACTGCGATGGATGATGGCTGACATGGCAGTTCAGATTGAAGCAGCCCGTCTACTTACCTTCAATGCAGCGGCCATGAAAGACAATAAAGAAAGATTTACGGCTGAGGCCTCAATGGCAAAGTTGTTTGCATCCGAGACTGCAAATAAAGTTGCCTATAAAGCCTTGCAAATACACGGTGGATATGGCTACAGCAAAGAATATCCGGTAGAAAGGTATTACAGGGATGCCAGGGTGACAACCATATACGAGGGAACTTCAGAGGTTCAAAGGATAGTGATTGCAAACAATATCATTGAATCTTAAATACCTTCAAGATGGATTTACAAAATAACTCACTATGCTCTTACCTTCTCCATAGTTACCAAGACTTATTTGCAAATATTTATCAGAGCCTAAGGAGGCAAATATTTAATGACAGATGAATTAGATGATCAGGAGAGTGTTGATTCTGATATTAAAAAACTTACAATACTCTTACCTTATTGGATAAATCACAATAATCAACATATTCAAGATAATGAGAAGTGGCTCAGAAAAGCGGAACAATTAGGGCTATCAGACGTAGTCAGTGAGTTAAAAAAGTCTATTGAAATTGCGAAAAAGGCAAACAAGCATATCGAGCTCGCAAGTAAGGGCCTGGAAAAGGGAAGGGCATCTGATAAAAAAACACCTCAACAGTCATCTCATGCAGCACCAATAGCAAAAGATTGGAAGCCTCAGAGCTTTGAGCTCAATCAGATTGGAATTATCCGAACCCCTTATACTGAAACCGCACCATATCAGCCTGTTGAGGAAGACGAGGGTGACTTTCGTATAATTATTGATCCCCAGTATGCCGATGGCCTTAAGAAGTTGGAAGGTTTTCGTTACATTTACGTCCTGTATTATATAGACCGCGTAAAGGGAAAATCATCAGTAATTGTAAATCCCCCATGGACTGGAGATTTGGAGGTAGGAACCTTTGCAAGCAGATCACCGGTTCGCCCAAACCCCATTGGACTGAGCATTGTAATTGTAAAAAAGATTATAAATAATGAAATCCTTACATCAGGATTGGATGTATTTGATGGAACACCCCTGCTTGATATAAAACCATATATAAAAGATCTGGACTCTAAGTCTGATGCAAATTATGGCTGGATTGAAGAGATAAATGATTATCCGTT
>CBFDCD010000167.1:0-4422 GCA_965603225.1 uncultured bacterium | reverse complement strand
AATGTGCCTGAAAAACAATTAGAAGAGATTATAAAGGTGCTTCCAAGTATAACCTCACCAACAGGAGCAAATCTCTTGCAGTCAGATTGGCTTTCTGTTGAGGTAATGATAAACCGAGAAAAAGTAAGAGGGTTAATTCCTCAACTTATCGACAAAGGCGCAAAAGGCATAATTGAGTACCCATTGAATAAGGTCATTTAATGATAGGTGAGGGAGGTTAAATAAAGGATATGACAGTTTCAAAAAGGGCTGAAGAATTTCGCTCCTTCATCGTCATGGATGTGCTTGAAAAAGCTATCAGCCTTGAGCAAAAGGGAAGAGACATCATTCATCTTGAGATAGGTGAGCCGGACTTTGATACTCCTCAATGTATTAGAGATGCAGGGGTCCAGGCAATCAAGGCTGGAAAAACACACTATACTAATAGTCTTGGGATTCCTGAACTGAGAGAGGCCATCTGTAAACATTACAGAGAATCTTACGGGGTTCAAATAAATCATGATCAGGTCATAATAACCTCCGGTACATCTCCAGCCATGTTATTGATTTTTTCCGCCCTTTTAGAACCTCAAGAGGAGATTATTCTTTCTGATCCTTGTTATCCTTGTTATCCCAATATAATCAATTATGCCGGTGGACGATGTACATATATAAAAACTAAAGAAGAAGACGGATTTCAATATAGACCGGAAGATATCGCTAAAATTATTTCCCCAAAAACAAAGGGAGTGCTTGTTAATTCTCCATCAAATCCAACAGGTAATCTTCTTTCCCCTGATAAGATGCAAAGGATAGCTGATCTTGGAACATACATTATTTCTGATGAGATTTATCACGGACTTGTATATGAAGGGAAAGAGCACTCAATTTTTGAATATACGGATAAGGCATTTATCTTAAACGGCTTTTCTAAGGCTTATGCAATGACTGGATGGCGACTTGGCTACGTAATAGCCCCACCTGAGTTCGTCAGGCCCATGCAAAAAATGCAACAAAACTTCTTTATTTCAGCTACGAGTATCTCTCAATGGGCTGGAATAGCCGCCTTAACAAAGGCGCAACCGGATGTTGAAAATATGAAAGAAACTTACAACATAAGAAGGGGTCATATGCTTAAAAGGCTTAGAGAGCTTGGGTTTGGGATAGCTGTTGATCCTGTTGGAGCATTTTACATTCTGGCAAGGGCAAAACATATCTCTGACAACTCTTACGATCTATCATTTGAAATGCTTGAAACGGCCGGTGTGGCAGTTGCACCTGGAATTGATTTTGGGAAAAATGCCGAAGGGTATCTACGGTTTTCCTATGCTAACTCTTTAGAGAATATCATCGAAGGACTTAACAGGATAGAAAATTTTTTGAAAAATAGATAAGGATAAACCTATAAAAAATCTTTTGAGAGAAATTTTGTCCACATTAAAAAAGTGATTCATGAAATGATGAGCGTTAATCTCGCTGAAGCGGGACACACTGCCCTCCAAAAATACGGCGGGTAAATTTGAGGCCTCTATGCCGAGTTTTCTGCGTTTAACAAGGTACGTCATGGATTCCAAAATGGACATTTTGTTCAAGCAAAAAGATTATTACGAGACCATCAGATAATGGACGTCTCCTTTTTAAACAGCGCTTTTCGTGCCGAACAATTCCCAGCTCCCGAAAGACCGGAAATTGCCTTTGCAGGAAGGTCAAATGTAGGAAAATCCTCCCTTATAAATACACTTGTAAATCGCCGGAGCCTTGCAAAAACGAGCTCCCAGCCAGGCAAGACCAGGTCTATTAATTTTTATTCTGTTGGTGGAGACATTTATTTAGCGGATCTCCCTGGTTATGGCTATGCAGGAGTTCCATTACCTATAAAGCGGAAATGGAAACGATTAATTGAGGAATACCTTAAAAATAGATCCAGTCTAAAGGCAGTTGTTGTGATTATAGATATAAGGCGAGGCGTGCAGGAAAGCGACATAGATCTTCTAATCTGGCTAAAGGCTATTCAAATAAAAATAATTATTGTAATTACTAAGATTGATAAATTATCAAAAAGTGAGGCAAACCGTCAGGTTAATCTGATTTCCAACCACCTTGCAGTTAAAAATATTGATCAATTTATTAAATTTTCATCAAAAACAAGGCAGGGAAAAGAAGAGCTGTGGGCAAAGATATACGAAACATTGAATGGCTAACTATGAAATACAGTATTTATATCGGGAGTTTGATGAGTATAAAAAACCACAACCAACATAAAGTTCAGATATCCAGTATTCAGCTTAGAGCCCGTAGGCCTTTATCTTTTTGTGAAGATTGCTTCGTTCTACCCCAATAGCCTCCGCCGTCTTACTAATATTTCCTCCATATTGTTCTAATTTTCTGGCAATAAAGGTTTTCTCTATGATCTCCCTGGCCTCCTTCAGGGTTTCAAGGGAAGAAAAATCCTCAAACTTACTATCCTCAATCTTCCGTGTATTATAAGGGAAAGGTATATCTTTTGTTTCTATTATCTTATCCGGGCACATAATAGCCAGCCTTTCCATAAGATTTTTAATTTCCCTTACATTGCCTGCCCAGCTGTATTTTTTAAGAAGTTCCAGGGCATCAGGACTCAAATATTTACGTTCCTTTTTTGTTTCGCGGGAAAATTCATCAAGAAATTCATCTACTAACTCAGGTATGTCATCTGTTCTATCTCTCAAGGGGGAAACTCTTATTGGTATAACGTTTAGGCGAAAGTAAAGGTCTTCCCTGAATGAACCCTTTTTTATCTCATCCTCTAAATTCTTGTTTGTGGCTGCGATAACCCTTACATTTACCCTGATTGTTCTGTTTCCGCCTACCCGTTCAAACCTCTGTTCCTGGAGAATACGCAGAACCTTTGATTGCGCCTTCAGGCTCATATCTCCAATCTCATCTAAAAATAACATTCCGTCATTAGCCTGATCAAATTTTCCTCTTTTCATTGTCGTAGCCCCGGTAAACGCCCCTTTTTCGTGTCCAAAGAGCTCTGATTCAATCAAATCTTCCGGTATAGCGGCACAATTTACCTCTATTAAGGGTTTGGTATTTCTCTTGCTTAATCTGTGTATTGTATGGGCAACTAATTCCTTACCGGTTCCATTTTCCCCAACAATAAGGACCCATGCATCAGTGGGGGCAACCAGCTCTATTTGTTCCCTTAACTCACTAATAGCCCTGCTATGACCTGTAATTTGATGTTTTTGACGCTCCTTCTCCCTGAAAAGATCAAGTTCTGTTTCAAGCCTATTGTAATTTAATGCATTATTTACTGCTAACAAGACCTTGTCTAAGGAAAGGGGTTTTTCGATAAAATCATAAGCCCCCAATTTTGTAGCCTTAACAGCAGTCTCTATAGTTCCATGACCTGATATCATAATTACCGGCACAGTTGGGTAGAGTTCCCTGATTCTGGTAAGTGTTTCAATTCCATCTATGTCAGGCATCCAAATGTCCAGTATTATCAAATCCGGGATAGTCTCCTTAATTATATCAAGGGCTTTTAATCCCCCATCTGCAGTGATTACTGACAATCCCTCATCAATAAGTATGCCCTGCAAAGATTGAATTATGTTGGGCTCATCATCTATTATAAGTATTGTTTCAGCCATATTTTTGTATTTCGTTACTGACTATTTTTTTTCTTATTATACGCTTTTTGATGCTTTTTCATGAAGAAAGCCCCATCATCTCTGCTGCTATATATGCGGTCTTAAGTGATGCTCCACCCTTACCCAGTTTTGCCTTTACAAGCCTTAGCTCTTTTTTTATTTTTGACCTTACACTACTATTTTTTAGAATAATCATGCCCTGCTCTGCCAAGTTTTTTGCTGTCGCATTACCTTGAATTAATTCCGGAACCACTGTTTTATTGGCAACTAAGTTTACAAGGCCAATATTTGACACATTTACAAGAAGTCGGCCTAACATATAGCTCATAGGGGAAACCTTATAAACTATCACCATAGGCGTACCAGTTATTGCCGCCTCTAATGTAGCAGTGCCTGATGCTATAAAGGCCATATCGCTTACTTTCAGCATTAACTTTGTGTCGAGCCTTTCAATAGTAACATCCAAATCTGAATTTTCAACATAACATCTTATCATATTCTCTTTAACAGTGGATGCTAATGGTAAGATGCAATGTAAATCAGGATAATTACGTGATAGTATTTTAGCTGCATCAATCATTATAGGCATATGTCTGGCAATCTCCTCGGATCTGCTACCAGGAAGTAATCCAAGGAGTGGTCTCTTTTTATTATCAATTCCCAACCTCTTTCTGATTTCTCTTTTACCTTCCGCAGGCAAAGGCATATCAAGAAGTGGATGACCAACATATTCTACTGCTATACCATATCCCTGATAAAATTCTTTTTCGAACGGCAAAATAACAGCCAATTGGTCTACCCTTTT
>CBFDCD010000166.1:0-4433 GCA_965603225.1 uncultured bacterium | reverse complement strand
GTTTTCTATAGGTTCAGCAGACGGGAAGCAAGAAAGTTAATTTTTTATATATTTGGAAGGAGGTTTATCATGCCAGGGCTTATCATATGGAAAGATCAGGAAATCGGTAAGCTGAAAAAAAATATTGACCGCCTTTTCCTCAGATTATGTGATGATTTTGGTATGAACATCCTACCAAGCAATTTCAGGGATTATCCTGCCATTGAACAATCTGAGAATGAGAATTACCTTATATTTAATGTTGATATGCCAGGCGTAGACCCGGAAGATCTGGATATTTCTATCACTGAAGATTTTTTAAGTGTAAAAGGGAAGTCATCCAAAGGATCAATTAAACACGGTGATACCTATCGTAAAGAGGAAAGAAAGGTTAGTTCTTTCTCCCGCCGTATTCAACTTTCTTGCCGTGTAAAGGTTGAAGATGTAAGGGCCACCTATAAGGATGGCACTTTAACCATTGTTATGCCGAAACAAAGGCCGGAAATATCTCATGCCTTCAAAATAAAGGTAAAATAATCCTTCCTTTATTCACTGAAGGTTGTTTATTGACCACTGTTTCAAGAAAAACTCACTCTACCAGACTTTTGATAGACCTCTGTAAAATAATAACGTAACGATAAATAGTTAATTACAAAATCGAGGAGACTATAAATGCAGGAAAAGAAATCAGATAATATTGTCCCTGTTGGAAAGCTTCGATGGAAAATTGATATAGATACACTACCATTTGAAACTACTGAAGATATTAAGCCTCTACAAAAAATTATCGGACAAAAAAGGGGTGTAGAGGCCTTTCGTTTTGGAATGGGCATGAATAAGCCAGGTTACAATATCTTTGTCACAGGTGCCCCACACACCGGCAGGTTATCGACTGTTAAGAAACTGCTTGAGGAAATATCAAAGAAAAAGGGCGGTGCGCCGGAAGATCTCTGTTACGTAAATAACTTCAATAACACTGAGGCACCTATACTTATTCAGCTTAAGGCACGAATGGGGCGGGCGTTTAAGAAAGATATTCACAATTTTGCAGAAACCCTGAAAAAGGATGTGCCCCAACTCTTTGAAAGCCAGGATTATCTCAATAGAAAAAAAGAGATTATGGAGGAATACGAAAAAAAAGGTAAAGAGTTCTTTAAAAACTTAGACAAAAAGGTTCGAGAGCAGGGATTTGCCCTTGTAGACATACAGGTGGGCCAGGTTAAGCGACCAGGAATCATGCCCCTTGTTGATGGTAAGCCGGTGGATATTGACCAGATTGAGACAATGGTGGAAAAAGAAAGGTTTCCCAGGGATGAGTTCGAGAAAATGAAGGAAAAGTATTCGGAACTCAAAGAGGATATTAATCAGATATTCCTTGAGCTCAGGGATATGCAAAAAGGTCTCCAGGAAAACGTGGAAAAAATGGACCACTTGATGTTCAAGCAAATGGCCGGTGAGGTAGCCTCAACAATAAGGAAGAAGTTTAAGGGGAAAAAGATTAGTAACTACTTGAGCGAGATGATCGATGATATGGCTGATAATCTGCAAATTTTTGTACAACAGTCTCAACAGACAATTGCTGGACTTCCTTTTGTAGCTGCACAGGGTGATTCCTTTTTGCCTTATCAGGTCAACCTTCTGGTGGACAATGAAAAGCAGGAGGGCCCACCGGTAATCATCGAATCTTACCCAACGTACAGGAATCTTTTTGGCAGCATTGAAAAAGTAGTTGACCGAAGCGGGGTCTGGAAGACCGATTTCAGCAAGATAAAGGCAGGCTCTTTTATAAAGGCAAACGGAGGTTACTTAGTGTTAAATCTTCTTGACGCAATTATGGAGCCTGGCGTATGGCAGTCTCTTAAACGATCGCTAAAAACTGAAAAAATGGAAATTCAGACGTATGACCCCTTTTACCTCTTTACCACCTCAGCTCTTAAGCCGGAGCCTATTGAGGTAGATATCAAGGTTGCTATTATAGCAGACGCCCATCTATACCACCTTCTTTACGTCTATGATGAGGATGTGAAAAAAATCTTTAAGGTAAGGGCTGATTTCGATACCTCTATGGATAACAATGAGGAATCTGTGATGCGATTTGCAGAGTTCATCAAGATGAAGAAAGATGAGGATGAATTAAAACCTTTTGACAAAAAAGCAATAGCTGCATTAATAGAACATGCAGTCCGTATGACAGAAAGAAAGGAAAAAATTTCCACGAGTTTCCCTGCGATTACTGATTTACTCCGGGAGGCTGACTACTGGGCAAGCCAGGATAAAAAAGCAATTATCCAGGAAAAACATGTTGACCGGGCTATAGAGGCCAAGGTCTTTAGGTCCAATATGGTTGAAGAGTATATACAGGAAATGATTGATAGGGGAACCTTAATGATTGATGTAGATGGTGACGTAGTCGGACAGGTTAACGGACTTGCAGTCTATAACCTCGGTGACTATATGTTTGGAATGCCCTCTCGCATTACAGCATCTACATCTATTGGTCGTTCAGGTATTATAAATATTGAAAGAGAGGCAGACCTTTCCGGCAACACTCATAACAAGGGCGTCCTTATTTTAAGCGGATATTTGAGAAAAAAATATGCCCAGGACAAACCTTTAACCGTAAGCGCCAGTATTGCTTTTGAGCAATCATACAGCGGCGTGGACGGAGACAGTGCTTCGTCTACCGAGATATATGCCTTGCTTTCCAGTCTTTCTGATGTACCGTTAAGGCAGAATATAGCAGTTACCGGCTCGGTGAATCAAAATGGAGAAGTCCAAGCAATTGGTGGAGTTAATCAAAAAATTGAGGGTTTCTATGATTGCTGCCGAAAAATAGGCTTCACTGACAGCCAGGGAGTAATGATACCGCAAAGAAATGTTAAAGACCTTATGCTGAGGAAGGATGTTGTAGAGGCTGTAGGGAAAGGAAAATTCCACGTCTATGCTGTGAAAACAATTGATGAGGGCATAGAGATAATGACCGGCAAAAAGGCCGGGGAAATAAAACCTGACGGGAACTACCCGAAGAACACAATAAACTATCTTGTCAGCAAGAAACTGGGAGATTTGGCAGAAAAACTAAAAAAATTTGGTGACGAGGATGAAAAGGAAGAGAAAAAAAGGAAAAAGGGAAAAAAGAACGATCTCCAAAAAAATAGGGTGCTGTTATGCACTTAAAACGTTCTTGTCAGCCGGGCTTGGGTATTTTTTTGATTAAATATAAGCGCTTAGGTGTTTAAAAGTCCATGGAAGGTTGTGTTGCTAATGAGTCTCGATCCTTGAATTACTGAACGTTGAGCCCCGCCAGAAGTCGGCGGGCAGGGGTGAACGGTTGCAAAATATACATTATATAATGCTAAAATGATTGCAGGACAAAAGGGCTATTCAGCCGGCATGTGACTAAGATGCATTTTCAATTGACTGCTTAGCGGTCATACTGTCTACTGATATCTTCCAGAGACGAACCTTTGTTAGAATTTTTTCGTCAAACACCCATTTTTTTTTAGAGTAATGCTCCATGATATGGTTTAAACCATCAATTTTATTATTTTTTTCCTTTAATTCGTAAATCTTACCATATCCTATTACGCTCTGAAATGAAAATGTCCACTTGCAAGGATTGCTCTCATCCGAAACTATGTCGACCCCCTGCTCCAGCTCAAAACACACTTTGTTGTTCGCATTAATGTATTCTATTTTCTTCCCCTTTTTTGCCGTATGAAAATATATTGATGCCCCATCGTAGCCAAAGGAAACCGGCACAACATAGGGATCATCATTAAGAGACAATCCTAACCTGCATACAGTGCATTCTCTGATTATTGTTGAAATAATCTCTGAATCTGTTACTTCCTTTTCCTTCCGTCTCATTCTATTTCCCTTGTTTTATGCATTGACGAATGCTTCTATAAAATTTTTTTGTATTATTTATAAAACTCGTTTTTTATGAAAAGAAATGTAGGAAAATTACAGTTTTGTGTCAAGTTTAAAGCATACGCATGATCTTATAATTGAAAACCCTTTTATGAAATTCCTTGGGTAATGGTATCTCGTAGCGACCAACTAAAGACAGGCTTTTGGAGTGTTTATTACCAAAAAAGAGGTAAATTAGTGAGAGGTTAGGACAAAATCTATCCATAAGAGCTCATCTTGCATTTTAAAAAACTATGCAGAAAATATATCTGGGTAATGCTCACCCAAATAAAGACAATGGCGATAAAGATGAAACTAAAAATATGCGAGCCGGAAGACAGATCTCTCAAGCGATTTTTTTAAGGCCCCACAAGACATGTCGCTGAAAAGACCAGCCCTCCGCAAGACCGGAGGACAGGCCTGGGAGACCCGTCCTCCGGCCCGCAGGGCCTACGCCCCGGAGGGGAGGGAACAGAAGAAATTCCCTTCCGCCCCGTAACTGTTATTAAGGTAAAAAATGGTTACTACTATTTATTGAGCTG
>CBFDCD010000165.1:0-4476 GCA_965603225.1 uncultured bacterium | reverse complement strand
TTGGCGCCTCCCAAAGGGGAGGCTCTGTGATGAGTCATATGCGCATATCCGCCGAATCTTATTTTTCCCCGCAAATACCCAGGGGCATGGCCCATATGGTTGTATCCTTGGAACCTACAGAGGCTATACGGGTGCTGAAGGATTACGGAAACCCACAAGTAAAGGTAATCAGCAATACACGGCCAATCTATTCCATAGGAGTGATCTCCGGCGAGCAAGCCTATCCTTCAGAAAAAGATATAAAAAAGTGGGCGAAAGAACTCTCTCAACAGGTGTGGTTTATTAATGCAACTGATGGAGCAATGATGCTTGGCAATCCCATATTTGGAAACATAATAGCCGTGGGCGCCCTTTCAGGAACAGGTGTTTTACCCCTTGACCGGGAGACTTTCAGAAAGGTCCTTTTAAAAAAGATGACCCCTGAAAGGGTAGAACAAAATATCGCCGCCTATGACATGGGTGTTTCCATGATAGACCCTCAGGCAAGATAGGTATAATACCAAGGATTAATAACTTATAGTAACCCTAAATGAAAAGGAGATTGATGATGAAAAGACGTTGCGTTGGACTTACAACAGGTATACTTTTTGTGGCATTATGGCTGGCGGCCCTGGGTGTATTTCACACGAATGCCGTTGCCGACGATAATAAGGTATATCAGTGGAAAATGGTAACCACCTGGCCTCCAAAATTTCCAGTGGTCGACCAGGCCATAACAAGAATGATTACCAATATTGAGACAATGAGCCGCGGCCGTTTAAAAATTGAACACCATCCTGGCGGAACACTCATCCCACCAATGGAAACATTTGAGGCAGTTCGAGGGGGCATGGCCCAGATGGGAAGTTCATGCTCCTACTACTGGGGTGGCAAGGTGCCTGAAGCACCCATATTTACAACTGTACCCTATGGAATGACCCCTCAGGAACGTATCTCCTGGTATTACAACGGCGGAGGGCTTGAGCTTTGGCATGAATTATACAAGGACTACAATATTGTCCCCTTTCCAATGATAAACACAGGCGTACAGATGGGAGGATGGTTCAACAAGGAAATAAATAACCTGGCTGACCTCAAGGGCCTCAAGATGCGCATCCCCGGGTTTGGTGGCAAGGTCATGGCTAAGGCCGGTGTAAATGTGGTTCTTTTACCGCCCAGCGAAATCTTTGTATCCCTCGAAAGGGGCGTCATAGATGCAACAGACTGGATTGCCCCTTATCATGACAAACGCATGGGCCTTTATCAGGCGGCAAAATACTATTACTATCCAGGGTGGCACGAACCGAGCACTGTAGGAGAGCTACTCATCAATAAGAAGGCCTGGGAATCTTTACCTCCGGATCTCCAAACAATTATAAAATGTGCTGCTGCAGACTGCTACATATGGAGCCTTGGGGAATTTGACTCACTGAATGGGGATGCCCTTAAGGAGTTAGTTGATAAGCATGGTGTAATTGTACGTAAATTCCCAGACGATGTGCTATCCGAGTTAAAGACACTTAGCAAGGAAGTTATGGAAAAAGAGGCTGCCAAAAGCCCTAAGATGAAAAAGATATACGAGTCTTTTGATAACTTCCGCGCTAAGTCTTCATTTTGGACAAAGGTTTCCACAGAGGCATTTCTTGACGCACGAAGTAAGTAATCTTCTTTATAGATCAATCACTTAGAACCACTAAGCCCGTCCTTGCATAAGTTTTACAGGGACGGGCAACAACAGAACTAACTACGACAGGAGTTACACATGAAATTTTTGGAACCTGTGGTAATGTGGATTGACATCATCAACGAGAAAATTGGAATCGTCGCCTCATCGCTGGTGTTTTTTTTGGTTCTTATAACAGTAACGGATGTTACCCTCAGGTATCTATTCCATGCAGGCTCTGTTGCATTTCAGGAAATGGAGTGGCATCTTTATGCAGCCAACTTCATTTTGGCTGCCGCATGGACCATGCTCAGGGACGGCCATGTACGTATTGATATTCTGTATAACAGGCTTAACCCCAAGAAGAAGGCTGTGATTGACCTTGTTGGGGTTCTTATCTTCTGTATCCCATTTTGTTTGATTATACTCTGGACGTCCTGGACATTTTTTACAAATGCATGGATTATCAGAGAAGGTTCACCAGACCCGGGCGGGCTCCCAGCCCGTTATATACTGAAGGCAACTATCCCTGTCGGTTTCGGTCTTGTCCTGTTCCAATCAATTTCTCAAGCTATAAAATCAGTTTACACTATATTCGGGAAAGAGGAAATTTTGCCATGAAGGAATATTTAGATCTCATTATGGTCATTGCCCTTATTCTATGCCTTCTGGGCGGGTATCCTGTTGCATGGACTCTGGGTGGAATAGCCACTCTGTTTGGTATTGTAGGCTTTGGGTTTGATTTTTTCATGTTTCTCCCTCTCCGTATCTGGGGACGGATGACTAATTTTACCCTTGTTGCCGTTCCTCTTTTTGTCTTCATGGGAGTAGTCCTGGAACGCTCCGGCCTTGCAGAGGACCTTCTTGAAACTATGGGGGATTTATTCGGAAAAATCCGTGGAGGCCTGGCCATTTCAATTGTTCTGGTAGGGGCTGTATTAGGCGCATCCACTGGAATAGTAGGTGCCACCGTAGTAACAATGGGGGTCATTTCCCTGCCGGTTATGCTTAAATCCGGTTATAAGGCTGAGATGGCAACCGGCGTAATATCCGCATCCGGAACCCTTGGCCAGATTATCCCCCCGAGTATAATTTTGGTAATACTTGGAGATATAATGGGTGTTTCCATTGGTGAACTTTTCGCCGGCGCCCTTTTCCCTGGCCTGGTACTGGTGGGCTGTTATATCATCTATATCGTCATCTATTCCTATACCAGACCCGATTCCGTGCCGGCTACTTCCTCAGATGTAGTAAATTGGGAGTCTTCAAGAAAAATGCTTATAAGGGTCGCAAGTGTCCTTCTTCCTCCTGCCTTCCTCATTTTTGCCGTGCTTGGTTCCATCTTGTTTGGTGTTGCCTCTCCGACTGAAGCAGCAAGTGTAGGAGCCTTTGGTGCCATGATCCTTGCTCTGGTTAAACGAAAAATGACCTGGGGCATATTAAAAGATACCATGGTAACCACGACAAGGCTTTGCAGCATGATTTTTATTATTCTCCTGGCTGCCACGTCCTTTGGCCTTGTCTTTCGGGGACTGGGAGGTGATAAAATGGTAATGGCCTTTTTTCATAGCATAATCGGTGGAAAATGGGCGGTTCTGGCAACAATTATGTTCGTTCTTTTTATCCTGGGCTTCGTTCTGGACATCATTGAAATTACCTTTATAGTTATCCCCATGCTTACTCCTATTTTTCAGGAAATGGGATTTAATACTTTATGGATGGCTGTATTGATTGCAGTCAACTTTCAAACCAGTTTTCTTACCCCTCCTCTCGGGTTCTCTCTTTTTTACCTTAAAGGCGTAAGTCCTGACAATGTTACTACAGGAGAAATTTACCGAGGTGTGGTTCCATATGTTGCCTTGCAGCTTGTAGGTCTGGCAATAATAATTTTTATACCTTCTATTGTGACCTGGCTTCCATCTGTGGTGTTTAATTAAAAAAGGGAATTAATATGTTCTTAAACAAAATTATCAAGACGTCTTATTATTGTCTCTTTCTTGTGTCCTTTTTAGCCTCTTCCGGAAATATTTCTGTATGGGGAGAGGTCTATGACGGCAATACTATCAAGGAAATAATTATTACCCAAAGAGATTATGGCGGTGAAAAACAATCGTGCAGCAGTATTGAGGTAATATTGGATATGCAAAAAGGATTCCACGTAAAGGATATCCAAAGCATTGAGCTTCATACTCCGGATGGCGCTATTTATCAGTTTGATTCAGCTGAATTTCATGAAACACCTTCCGGCGATTATTGTTTAATAACTCTTCCATTCTTATTGCCGGACCTCAATATTACCCTTAAAATTATAACTAACGGAGGTGAAAAATACGAATTTTCTGTTGAAAAATTTCAACATACTACCGGAAAAAACTACAGGTCAATAAATTATAATGGGGATTGGTCTGGAACCACAAATCAAGGATTTAATACAACCTTTACCATAGCCAATAACACTGTTACGTTTTTTAGTATCAAATACAAACTGTATGGCGTCTATTGTTCAACTGAGACAACAAAATCATTTTTCAGCTCTACCCCTATTATAAGCAATACATTTGTGATTAGCGGGAGAGATTTTAATGCATCTACTATAGAATATGATGATTATCGTTATGCCGGCACATTCAGTGACAGCAAAACATGTGCTGGTACATGGCAGTCGGAAAACAGCCATTGTGTGGCATATGGAAGCGGTACCTGGTCTGCCGACAGAGCGGAAAAACCTGCCATTAATGTTTCGCCTACCTCTTTCAATGATTTGCCGATTATAGATTCCTTTTACACACCTGGGCCATGGGCCAAGGGTCTTACCTTTGATGGGACATACTTAT
>CBFDCD010000164.1:0-4543 GCA_965603225.1 uncultured bacterium | reverse complement strand
TCATGCGCTCCCTCTGTCTCCCAAAGGGCTGCCGTGGCTGCCTTGAGGCTTGGTTCAAAAATAATAGATTCAATGACCAAAGAGTTCTGCGCAAGAAGAGACCAGGTTTTTGAAGATCTTAAACAACTTCCAGGTGTAAAGGTTTTCAAACCTGCAGGCACATTTTATCTATTCCCGGATATTAGTGAAATTACAGGAGATAGCCTTAAATTTGCATTAGATTTACTTGAAAAGCAACAGGTGGTAGTGGTGCCTGGAGACACATTCGGGCCTTCAGGGAAAGGCTGTATTCGTATTGCATTAACGGTAAATCGTGAGCTTTTAACTGAAGCAATGAAGCGTATTCGGGCCTTTATAGAGAACATTTCCTGAACTACACTGCTTCGTTTAATCAGCAATTTCTTTTGTTATCCATCTCATATCTTATAGCCATGATTTATGTGGATGCATATACTCCTCTCACCCAAACGAGTCAGGTTTTTTAGGCAGGATAACAGGATAAATAAAATATTTTATTTTATGCAAGGAGGCGCATATACATGAAGAGCGATATAAACTGGGTAAAAACGCATTGTGCAAGAATGGACCATGGTGGTTGCTCAATTTTTGCAGGTGTTAAAGACAATAAAATTGTCAAGGTGAAGGGTGATCCGGATGGTTTTTTAAACAAGGGATATATTTGCACCAAAGGCCTTGCATCACCTGATCGTCTTTCACATCCTGACCGTCTTAAATACCCATTGAAAAGGGTGGGGGATAGAGGAGAAGGAAGATGGCAGAGGATATCCTGGAAAGAGGCGCTTGAGTATACAGCTGAAAATCTCAATAAAATAAAAGAAAAATACGGGCCTAAAGGAGTCGCCTTCGGAGTCGGAATGCCAAAAGGGCTGGAACACTTTGTTTTGATTCGCCTGGCAAATATTTTTGGATCTCCCAACGTTGTGGCATCTCAGGATGTATGTCATGCGCCTCGTGAGGTAACTGGAATACACACCTGCGGATTTTATCCTGTTGCTGATTTGCATCATAAGAGCAAATTAATTCTATTGTGGGCCAGTAACATAACCTCCACCAATGAAGAGGGTGAAATTTCCAGCATGCTTCTTGAGCAGGTTGAAGACGGAACGGAGTTGGTAGTTATTGATCCAAGGAAAATTGATTTGGTAAAGAAAGCCAAGAAATGGATTCAATTAAGACCTGGAACCGATCATGCGCTTGCGTTAGGTTTTTTAAACGTTATTATTGAAGAGTCATTGTACGATAAGGATTTTGTTGAAAAATGGACATATGGTTTTGATGATTTTGCATCCCATGTTAGGCAGTTCAGCCCGGAGAAGATTTCTGAAATAACATGGGTGCCGCCTGATATCATACGTGAGACAGCTAGAATATATGCCACATCGAAGCCTGCTGTTATTCAGTGGGGAAATCCCCTTGAGCATAACATTCACACATTTGACACGGTAAGGGCCCTTATTTGTTTGATGGCAATATGTGGCAATCTTGATATTCCTGGCGGAAATGTAAATGCTAAAGAACCGAATATCCTCGGGTTGGGACCATTTGTACGAGCCGATCTTATACCCAATAAGAGAAAGGAAATGGTAAGCGCCTATCATGGTGTTATACCAAGGTTGATGACAGTGGCGCCATCCTTTTTCAAAAAGGCCATTCTCGAGGAAGACCCTTACCCTATTAAGGGGTTTTACGCCATGTGTGCAAATCCTATGATGTCTTACGCCGGCAGCCGCCAGACATATGAAGCATTTATGAACCTTGACTTTATAGCAGTTGCCGACCTATTTATGACGCCTACAGCGGCCATGGCTGATATAGTTTTACCTGTTGCCAGCCAATTCGAGATAGACGACATTGGCCATTATGGATTAGGCCATGGTTTTATCCTCGCCCGTCCTAAAATTGTTGATCCTCCGGAAGAATGTTGGTCTGATATAAGAATAATGAATGAATTAGGGAAACTTATATCTCCTGAGGAATATTGGCATGAAGATTATAACCGGTTTTTAGAGGATGTCCTCGAACCGGAAGGAATTACTTACAGCCAATTTGTTGAGAAGGGATATTTGAAGGGACCACAAAAATTTAAACTTTACGAAGAGAAGGGCTTTCGAACCCCAACCGGAAAGGTGGAGCTTAAATTGAGCACGGCAGAGAAGTTTAATTTATCTCCCATGCCTTCATTTAACGGAATCCCGGAAGATGATGATCCGGAATACCCACTAATTTTAACAAGCGCAAAAAGCCGGTATTATCTTCATTCGTCCTATAGATGGATTAAAAGACTTAGAGATAAAAGACCTGACCCAAAGGTTGAAATTCATCCGGAAACAGCTGCAAAATTCGGAATTAAAGGTGGAGATGAGGTCGTTATAGAAACAAGGCATGGCAGCATGTCCCAGATAGCCCATCTTACAGACAGTGTTGACCGCAGGGTAATAAATGCCTCTCACGGCTGGTGGTTTCCCGAGAAAGGGGTAGATTCACTCTATGATTGGCAGAGGGCCAACTTTAACATGCTTACCTCTGCTGAAAAATTGGGAAAGGAGTTTGGAACCCCTAACCTCAAGGGCCTTGTATGTAAAATAATGAAAAAATAAGTCAAAAGAACAGGGAGAGTTTTGGCATCAAAAATATTTTATACTATTGATGAGGTAACCGAGTTAACCAAGCTTCCACAGACGCTTATTCTTCATTATTTACGTGTGAAGGGTAAAACCTTAGCCCCTGAACATTATCCGGATATAAATCCAAGGCGGGTTAAAGGCGAGCTGTTATTTTCAAAGAAAGATGTAGATGCAATATTTAGATTTATTGATAAAAAAAAGGACGAGACATGGGAGAAATGGCAGTTAAGAAGAATTAAGGATATTATGGCAAAAAGGGAATTAAATATCGATAAATCTTATAAAAGACCGGATTTAAAAATTATTAATGGCGGAAAGAAAGATAAATCGTAATAGCTCAATAAACCAGGGCTTTTCACCCTCACCCCAACCCTCCCCCGTCAAGGGGGAGGGAGTTTTTAAATGATTTTACTCAATTAATCCCCTCTCTCCTGGTGGGAGAGGGTTAGGGTGAGGGGGTTCCCCCGATTTATTGAGCAGATACGATAAATCTACAAAAAGGGAATGGTAAAAAAATGCTTGACAGGCAAAACGTCATAAAGTAAGCATCATATTCACTTCCTGTATGTATCTATTCAAAAGGCTGCTTATACCGTAGGGGAACATTTGGCAAGGTCGTGTATTTTAACAATTCATTAATTTAAAAAAAAGGTTAAATATGAAGGTTCTTGTAAGCGATTCGCTGTCAGAAATGGGTGTTAATGTTTTCAGGGAGACACCGGACATTGATGTTGACGTAATCACTGATCTCTCACCGGAAGAGTTAAAAGGGATTATCGGGAAATATCACGCACTGGTCATACGGAGTTCTACGAGGGCTACATCTGAAATTATTGACGCAGCAGATAACCTCAGGGTCATTGGAAGGGCCGGCATAGGTTTGGATAATGTTGATATTCCATCTGCAAGCAAGAAAGGGATTGTTGTAATGAATACCCCTGAGGGAAACACTGTAACCACCGCAGAACACACTATTGCAATGATCATGGCCCTTTCGCGGAACATTCCCCAGGCTACCGCATCCCTTAAAGAGGGAAAATGGGAGAAGAAAAAATTCCAGGGATTAGAAATCTTCAATAAATGCATTGGGGTTATTGGAATTGGTCGCATTGGACGTCTTGTTGCCGAAAGGGCAAAGGGATTGAAAATGAAGGTTATAGCCTATGACCCCTTTATTAAACCGGAAGTAATTGAGAGATTAGACATAGAGCCGGTATCTTTTGAAGAGCTTCTTAAAAATTCTGATTATATTACTATTCATACACCAAGCAGTAATGATACCGTTAATATGATAAACAAGGAAACCATCAGTAAAATGAAGAGAGGCGCTGTATTGATTAACTGTGCCCGTGGAGATATAGTCAATGAAGATGATCTATACGAGGCCTTAAAGACCGATTATCTTAAGGGGGCAGCTATTGATGTTTTCAGGAAGGAGCCTCCCGGCAAGACAAAACTGATGGATCTACCAAATTTTATATGCACCCCTCATCTGGGGGCGTCAACCAGAGAGGCACAGGATAGGGTAGCTGTAGAGGTGGCCCAGCAAATTGTATCCTATCTCCTGTACAGCTCAATAAAAAATGCCGTAAATGTTCCGAACATAAGTCCGGAATTGATATCTACGCTCAGACCTTATGCTACCCTGGCTGAAAGAATGGGGTCATTTCAGACACAGCTAACAGACAGCGCTATTCTTGAGGTTCAGATAAATTATCTGGGAAAGGTAACCGAACATAATGTGTCTCCTTTAACTACTGCCATGTTAAAAGGGCTTTTGAGCCCCATAATTAAAGATGAGGTTAACTTTGTTAATGCACCTTTTGTCGCGTCTGAACGGGGTATAAAGGTGATTGAATCAAAGACAAGGGAATCAGAAGATTTTGCAAGCCTCATTA
>CBFDCD010000163.1:0-4680 GCA_965603225.1 uncultured bacterium | reverse complement strand
TCAGCCCTAAACCCTATTCCCATCGTACTCAATGGGAATAGGAACTTGCCTATCAACATGGAGTCCTCTTTTTTATCTTTGCGTCTTGGCGTCTCTGTTTACCCCGTAGGTTCGGAAAATCGTACAGGGGCGCGAGAAATTTAATATGTTTGTCAAGAGTGTGGCCCTGACCCTATTGTTGTTTGTCTTACAAAATCCATAAATTGTCTTAAACCTATAACCGAATCATCATCTATCTAACTTTCTTGCACCTCTTTTTGAGAACCATTATGAAAATGTTCGGGAAATGTGGAAATCTTTTTCCAGCGAGGATCTGGAAAATTATCATGGCGATATATCCTGCCATGGATATGCCTTCTTTCCCAATGGTATGAAAATCGCCCTGGTATCTTTTTTGAAAACCAAATATCAACAAAAGAACCATCCCTTATATATGCTCTAACTTTATCATGAAAAATATCTGTTCCTGCACCTGCTAATATATCATGGTATTCTACATCGATGATCCTCTTGAGTATGATGAGATTAGTCATTGTATTTTTTCCATCGCCTTCAAAAATTCTTCTCTCCTGGACTCCAGATAATCAAGCTCCATAAAATCATCAATGATATCTTCCTCCCTAACCTCACCCTTCTTTAGCAACTCATCAAATTCAAACACAGATTTTATTCCATGCTTAGAAGCAATTTTAAACATCTCTGCTTCTATATCACTTAACTCCTTATTTAAAAAAATCTTAAGACTACTTCTCGCCAGTGCTTCTTTGTTTATCTTAAGATCATTTGCAACCTCTGTTAATATCTCCATAAGGCACCTCCGTTTCTTGCATGCTGAATTTACACTCTAATATTTAATATAGGATTGTCCCTATTATACTCGCGCCAAGACGCAAAAGCGAAAGGATTTAACAGCTCAATAAAAAGGACAACAAAAAAACAATTTATAGTCTTTGTGACTTCGTGTCTTAGAGGCTGAGTCATAAAATACTGTAATTGTTCAGCCGCAGATTTACGCAGATTAGCGCAGATACTGTGATAGCTCACAGGAATCATGGGTTCAGTTTCAAGTTTCAAATTTCCAGTTTCAAGCCTCAAGTTTCAAGTTTCAAATATCATCTGTGTTCATCTACGCCTGCCCCATGAAACCTGCGTTTCTTTTGTTTCATCGGGGTAATCTGCGGCTAAGAAAATAACCTTCTTTCACAATCCCAATTTCTCCATCCTGTACCGCATGGACCTTCCGCTTAATCCCAACAGCTCCGCGGCCTTTTGTTTTGAGCCATGGGCTATCTCTATTGCCTTGAGGATATAGTCTTTTTCTATTTCCGCCATTATCTCATCAAGTTCAATGCCCTGTGGTCCAATATCAGTGTGACGTCTATCCTCCATTGCCTTATTTTTCTTAAAATTCGAAAGGTTAAGGCTCTGGGGCAAGACAATATTTGAGGTCTCCAGCGCCACACTGCGCTCAATGATATTTTCCAACTCCCTTACATTACCCGGGAAAGAATACCGGCTTAATATATCCAACGCATATGTTGACAGCTTTTTAATGTCCTTTCCCAATTCTTTAGAATACTTTTGCAAAAAATGATGGGCCAGTAAGGCTAAATCCGCCTTTCTTTCCCTTAAAGGGGGTATGGAGATATTGATAACATTGAGCCGAAAAAAGAGATCCTCTCGAAATCTCCCCTCAATCACCTCTTTCTCGAGATTCTTGTTAGTGGCTGATATAAACCTCACATCCACCTTTCTTTCTCCAGTCTCACCAATCCTGGTAAAGGTTTTTTCCTGAATAACCCTTAAAAGTTTGACCTGAATAGTAGGGCTTAGCTCACCTATCTCGTCAAAAAACACCGTCCCCTTATCCGCCGCTTCAAAGAGACCAACCTTATCCGTACCTGCCCCGGTGAATGCCCCCTTCTTGTGGCCAAAGAGTTCGCTTTCTATTAATGTCTCCGGGATTCCAGCGCAATTAATCACCACAAATGGTTTGTCCCTTCTCTGGCTCTCACCATGTATGGCCTTGGCCACAAGTTCCTTTCCCGTGCCGGATTCGCTTGATATAAGTATATTTGTCTTTGTCTTGGCCACCCTTCTAATAAGGTCGTAAATAACTTTCATCTCCGGGCTATCGCCAATCAAGCATCCAAAATGGTATCCCTCTATTGCCTGCTCCTCATGCTCGCCCCCTGAAATAGTTTTCTTGTGGAGGGCCTCCCTGATAATCGTCTTAAATTCATCAACATTAAAGGGTTTTGGAATAAAATCATATGCGCCGCCTTCCATGGCATCAACGGCTGTATTTGCAGTGGCGTATGCAGAGATGATTATCACCTCGGTATTTGGATTGACCTCTTTTGCCTTCCTTAAGACATCAATTCCATCTACATCATCCATTCGTATATCAGAAATAACCAAATCAAATTTCTTTTTTTCAATAATGCCACATGCCTCCTCGCCATTAGCTGCACAATTCACCTCGAAACCCTCCTTGGCTAATAAAATCTCAAGGAATTCCCGCATGCTAAACTCATCATCTACTATTAATATTGAGGCCATATTTCATCCAATAATAGAATTATACCTATTGAGACCACGGAGGCCTGTTATCATTCAAATATCACTTCCCTGGTACCAATTCAATAACTAGAGAGCTTTGCGCAACCATAGAAATAGGAAAAGTGGCTTCATGGAGCGCGATTTTAAATGTTTTTCGGGGCACCCTGCCGCCCCCGTCTTCGGGATCTACGCTTCGCTACGAGAAGCGAGACGTTGCAGGGTCGAAAAAGATTTATGAGCGCGAATGAAGGCACTTTTCAAAGCTCCCAACTAATGGTAATCTTTTTTTGCCTTAATAACAGTTGCAGGGCAGAAGGGATTCTCTTCAGCTCCTTTTTACTGAGCTGTTATCTTCCCTGGCCTTCTCTCCATACAACCCTGCCCCCAACCATTGTAAGGACTGCCTTCCCTTTCATACATCGGCCTATAAAAGGAGAATTATAACTTTTTGATTTAATATCTTTCCTCTCCACCGTATATTCCTTGTTCAGGTCTATAATTGTCAAATCCGCCTCTCCACCCTCCTCGATTACGCCGCCGCCTATACCAAGAATATTTGCCGGGTTGCATGTAAGTTTTGCTATTGCCGTAATCAAATCCATTACACCTTCCCTTACCAGAGACAAGCTAAGGGATAATGCCGTCTGCAGACCTATGATCCCTGGCGGGGCCTTTCTAATATCCACGCCTTTCTCTTTAGGGCTATGAGGGGCATGGTCAGTTGCGATAACGTCTATAACCCCCTTAGAAAGCCCTTTTTTTATGGCCTCCGTATCCTTTGGTTCCCTTAAGGGTGGGTACATTTTGCCATTGGTCCCACATTCGACAACAGCCCTGTGGTCAAGGCTAAAATAATGAGGGGCAGTCTCTGCTGTTACGGAAACGCCTTCCTCCTTTGCCTGCTCAATAAATTTAACAGACCCCTCTGTGCTGACATGGGCTATATGTACTGGACATTTAGTCATTTTTGACAGCAATATATCCCTTATAACCATAATCTCCTCTGATGCTGATGGGATACCCTTTAGCCCAAGCTGTGCAGAAACATCGCCTTCATGCATTACGCCGTCCCTTGAAAGTTCAAGGTCCTCACAGTGAGAAATAATCGGCATTTTTAAGATTTGTGCCTTCTCAAGTGCATCCCTCATAATCTTACTATTGTAAACAGGTCTTCCATCATCGGAAAATGCTACAGCGCCGGCCTTTTTAAGTTCTCCAAATTCAGTCAGGTATTCTCCTCTTTGCCCCCTGCTAATGGCCGCAATTGGAAAAACCCTTATCAGGTTTGTCTTTTTTGCCCTTTCTATTATATATTCCGTAACGGATTTTGAATCATTTACAGGCTTCGTATTAGGCATGCATGCTACAGCTGTATACCCTCCAGCCGCAGCAGCCTCGCTGCCCGTTAAAATTGTCTCCTTATGCTCATCACCGGGCTCCCTGAAATGTACATGCATATCAATAAGACCTGGTGATATTATCATGCCGGAGGCATCTATAATTTCAGTATAACCGTTATCACCAATGCTGATTCCTCCAGGTGAGGCAATTTTTTCTATTTTTCCATTATTTATTAAAATGTCAAGGGCATTTTTTGTCTTAAATCGAGGATTTATCACCTCGCCACCCTTAATCAAGGTTACCGCCACATTACCCCCTTACAGACTAAATATTATAACTGTAAACTTTTGAACCCTTGAACCTGAGTAATTACAAACATATTACAATTATTTTTCAAAATCAACAATGTCTGGATGTGGCTGTCACTATTTTGCATATTCCAGGCAAAAAAAAGCCCCTTCTCAAAAAAAGGGGCTTAATTTAATTACATATCCAGAAAGAATGAAATTTATTTTTTTAAAACATATTCTGCCGGGGATTTTTTATTCGTTCTTCTTCTTATCATCTTGGACTCCGTCTTTTTCAACAGATGCGGGTTTTTCATCGGGTTCCTTTTTAGAAATCTTTTTTTCTTTCGTTTTCAAGACTTTTTTTGTTGTTTTTTTTGATTTCTTACCATCGCTTGCCATGAGTAATTGTATAATTGCCATAGGGGCATTATCGCCGTTTCTATTGCCTGCCTTTAAAATTCTGCTATATCCACCCTGCCGCTCTGAG
>CBFDCD010000162.1:0-4684 GCA_965603225.1 uncultured bacterium | reverse complement strand
TTACTTCTGGATCATTGGCTATCGCCTTAGGGTCTCCTTCAGCAATTTTTCTTCCGGAATCCAGGACTATCACCCTATCACTGATATTCATGACCAGCTCCATTACATGCTCTATTAACATAACAGTAATACCCATACTGCTGTGTATACCGCGGATAGTGGTCATTATTTCTTCTATCTCCAACGGGTTAAGACCTGCTGCTACCTCGTCTAAAAGCAGCATCTTCGGCTCTGTTCCTACGGCAGTAGCCATAGTAACACGCTTTTGCGCTGCAACCGGTATCTCGCTAAGCATATAATCTGAAAGGTGCTGGAGCTTAAATTCCTTCAGTATATCCTTTGCCCTGTCCTTGGCCGTGAATCCTGATCCGGTACGCATAAAACACCCTACCATGACATTCTCAACAACGCTTAAATCTCCAGAGGCTGCATAGACCTGGAAGGTTCGTGCCATTCCGCGTCTGGCAACCTCATAGGACTTAAGATCTGTGATTTCATGGCCGTCAAAGAAGACATGTCCGGATGTGGCAGGGTATAATCCGGCTAAACAGTTAAAAAGGGTGCTTTTTCCAGCGCCGTTAGGTCCGAGCATTCCAATAAGGTCACCCTCATTGACCTTAAAAGATATATCTTCATTTGCGGTTAGGCCCCCAAAATTTTTTGTAAGCCCATGAACCTCAAGCAATGCCATTATTCTTTTTTCCTCCGCCGTATTTTATCCACAATGCCCCATATGCCACGAGGCTCTACTGCTGACACGAGCATTATTATTGCCCCATAAATAATCAAATCGATTCCTACCAAACCTACCTGAGCGCCTAACCATTCCTTTAAATAGCTTTTTAGAGGTATTAAGATACCGGCTCCAATAATGGGCCCCCATAAAGAACCCGCGCCTCCAAGCATGGCCATAAGCGCAATAAGTATGGATATATCCAGGCTCATGGTGTCTTCTGGCTCTATGTTTTTTATATAACACGCATGAAACGAGCCGACAACGCTGACAAAGGCCGTGGCAATGGCATAGGTCTTTATCTTGGCCCAATGAACATTAATGCCCAATGATTGAGCCATTTCCTCATTATCTTTAATGGATCTAAGCTGAAAACCTAATCGTGACTTTCTGAACCAGTTGACATACAAAATCCCGATGAAAAAAAAGGCCAGGATAACATAATAATAATAAATATCCTCTTTAAAAAGGAGCCTCAGGAAGTCCGGCGGGCTATATTTTATAGGCGATATCTCAAGGCCCCGGGCAGCGCCTACAAAATCCCACACCTCAAAGATATCCTTTAACACAAGTGATGCAGCTATAGTTGCAATAGCAAAATAATGTCCTTTAAGTCTGAACAATGGGTAGCCAAGCATAAAAGACCACATAACAGAAAAGCAGACACCTATGGGCATTGAGAACCAGAAAGGTATATCCCATCGGATTAACATAACAGTTGTTGTAAATGCCCCTATGCCGACATATTGGGCTTTTCCCAGGTCTACCTGACCACCATAGCCCCCTATGGTATTCCATCCCATGCCGTACAGGGAGAACATAAGGAATTGAATCATGGTTGCCATGGCAAAAGCAGAGTGGGGAAATATTGGAAATAATAAAAGGAAAACCGAAACAGCGCCGGCAATTGTAATATCTAAACGGGGAAAATCTGAAAAATCAAATGTGCTTTTTAACGTTTCCATCCAAACAATCCTCTCGGCCGGAATACTACAATCAGAAAATATGCCAGATAAACCCACATGTACTTTAATGAGGTCATTGGTACATTTGACATCCAGTCAGAATCAAAGGCGTAGGTAAAGAAATCCCAGATGCCTGGTATTTCTGTAATAATTCCAACAACCAAACCCGCAAAAAATGCCCCCGACACACTTCCAAAGCCTCCAAGGGCTACTATGGCAAAGGCTATCATGGTAAAGAGAAGGCCTATAAAGGGATTGACAGACCAGAAGTTTACCAGCAGGGCGCCTGCTATGGATACAGTTGCTCCGCCTATTCCCCAGGCCAGGGCATTCATCCTTTCCGTGGGAATACCCATATATCGGGCCCCTTGGGCATTAAGCGAAGTTGCAGTAAGTGCCTTGCCGATTTTGGTCCTGTTCATGAGTAGCCACACAGCCACGAAGGCGATTATCGAGAGTGCAGCCGCAGCCAGTTTGGTGGCCGGGGCAATAACCCCCATGCCGAATTCAACACTTTTTCCCACAAGAACGCCGCTGTGAATTGCCCTGTCTTCTGCTCCAAAGAAGAGAAGCGCCAGGTTCCTTAAAAATATCATTAGCCCGAAGGAGTTGGGCAACCATCGGGCCCCGAAGAAGAAACTTGACGAAGCCGAAATAGCAGATTACGCCTAATAAAAATCCTACTAATGCGGCAACGGGCAGTGTGAGCAGAGGATCCATTCCAGTAGCCTGGGCCGTTAGAAGACCAGTATACATGCCTACCATAAGGAACTCGCCGTGGGCAAAATTCACTATCTCCATTACCCCGAAGATAATGGTTAGGCCCAGGGCCATCAGGGCCAGCACCATGCCGATAAGCAAACCGGCGGAAATAGATCCGACCAGGATATCCATATAAATTTCCTTTTTTCTGGAGAGGTAGATAATTATCTACACGAGGCTTCTCCATAAGGGCAGTGAGAAACCTCGTGCAAGAGGTTATTGTAACAGTTTTGTTACCACTTAAAAGGATAGATCATATCTGCAGTGGATACGTCAAATGGGTATACAATCTCCAGAGACAACTGGCCGCCTTTTTTCTGGTATTGACCAATAAGACCTGACCCCAAAACATTCTGGCCAATTTCATCTCCGGATGTTGAAAACTGGATGCCGACCCACGGCACAACCAGTTGTTCTCCCGGAATACGTATAGAATTTGCAGTCTTCTGAATGTCCGCCGGCTTTGTAGAACCGGCTTTTTCCAGAACAGAAATCCATGTTTGCAGGCCTGTGAATGCCCTGGCAGATGCCCCGCCGAGGTCATTACCCGTTTTCTTTTTGTAAAGGGCGTTAACCTGGCCGGCAACCTTTTTAATGCTTGCTACCTTAGGGAGAAACACAGTTCTCGTTAAAATCCCAACAATATTATCCCTAAGGGTGTTCCGGAATTCCGGCTTTTCAAATCCTGCATCCTGCCCCCATATAATCTTTGGTGTTGCCTTCTGTGCCTTTAAGGTCTTAACCAGCAAGATAGCGTCTGATGTATAAGAGGCAAAGAGCATTGCATCAGGTTTGGCCGCCTTTAATGACCGGACCTCGCTTGACAGATCCGGGGACTTAGCCGTATAAAGGAGGGATTTTTTCAGCTTAAGACCATACTCCTTGGCAAAGTATTCTATAAGTTTAGAAACATGGGATCCCCATTCCGTCTTTTCGCATGCAGAGGCAATGGTCATAAGATCTTTTTTAGGTACTGCATTTACGCCCTGAACCTTGCCCTCAGTCAGCCCCTTTAGAAGCTCAAAAAGGTCCTTGGTAAACCATTTGTCGTGTGGTGTTGTTCTCCAGAACCATTTAAAACCTCTCTGTGTTAATGGAGGCGATGTGGAGGAACCATTTATCATTGGCACACCATACTGCTCACATACGGCGCTCACCGTTTTTGTTACTGAGCTGTGATAGCATCCTAACATGCCGTCAACCTTATCGTCTAAGATTAATTTCTTGGCAAGGTCCGCCCCAAGGGTAGGGTTTGCCTCATGATCTTTAAAAATCAGCTCAATCTTTGCGCCGCCAAGGCTCTGTATTCCTGCCTTTTTTGCCATAGCCATGTCTATGTCAGCCATGGCATTGTTTGCAATCTCAGCGGCAAGTTCAGCTCCTGCCCTAAGCTCACGGCCTGCGGCGGCAGCGCCACCGGTAAGGGGGTAAATGACACCGATTTTTATTGTTTTGGCCTGAGCTATAACTGAGCTTCCGGTTATACTCCAACAAGCCATCAAACAAACCGCTAAGGTTAATAAAAAGACCTTTTTCATTTTCTACCTCCTTTATTTTTTGGTTTAATCATTGAATTATTATGATCATACCCTTTTTCTTAAAAGAATATTATTTGGTATAAAAATATTAAATAAAATGTCAAGTATTTTTTTCTAGTGTTTTTTTCTAGGTATTTGTTGCATGCCTTTTTCAGTTCATATTTGTACAATCAAGTCCAATTTATATATATTATTAAATCAACCGTAATTGCTCAAAATTCTGTGGAAATTTACTGCTTCTTTAGGGCATGAGTATCTTTTTTTGCTTATGCCCTTAAATATAACTTAAGATTAGTTGTCATTTCAAAATTGGGTAATATAGACAGATCATATGATTCTAAGGCCAAGTTGCTATTACCCAATTTTGAAACGACATAATAAGGCGCCCTGTTAGAAGGGCATAACAAAAAAAGACACCCATACCCTTCCTTAAATTATTGAGCAGATACAATCAACCTACTGCATAAGAGAACCAGCAATCTCGGCTCTTATTTTTTCACTTGACGAACAAAGCTCTCTGCACAAAGAGGCCTATGGTCTCCACAGATACATAAATTGTACTCCGGATATAGAGGAAATGCCATCTCCATTGATCGCTATAAGATTGATTTCCTTGCGGGAAATATCAGGCAACCCAGAGTAAATAGTTCCCTTGTAGCTGCCAGGTCGATTATACGTAATAAGGC
>CBFDCD010000161.1:0-4713 GCA_965603225.1 uncultured bacterium | reverse complement strand
TCTTATTATTAATTATGGCGCGTGGTGATTCTGAACAACGGAACAAGAGAAAGGATAAAAAACGTGAGAAGAAAAAACATCCTTATAAAAAAGGTGGGAAATATAGGATATCTGGGATTTCTGAAAAGAAAAAATAATTAACAAGCAATTCAAGAAAAGTGGACAATAAAATGAAGATAAATGAATTTCCGGATGATATCAGAGACAATATTATACCTACCCCATCCGGCAACATGTTTTACAGATGTTTGGCATGTAACAGGGAATTTGATATTGAAAATCTTCTCTACACATGCCCGTCATGTGGTGGGATATTAATGCTTCATCAAAGGCCTTTAGAAAAAATAAAAAATATAGATGGGGCTGTGTGGAAAAAAATATTTGACTACAGGAGAATGATTAACATTAGTTGTCTTAAGGGCATCTTTCGGTATTATGAATTCATAGCCCCGGTTATCCCTTTAGAAAATATAGTCTATTTAGGGGAGGCCCATACTCCATTAGTTAAGGCCAATAAAAAAATGCAGCAAAAAGTTGGATTGCCCTTCTATTTTAAGAATGAAGGGTTGAACCCGAGCCTGTCCTTTAAAGACAGGGGAATGGCCTGTGCCCTGAGTTTTTTAAATTACCTTGCAGCAGGCAAAGGTCTTAAAGATATCCTTGCTGTCTGTGCCTCTACTGGTGATACCTCGGCATCAGCAGCACTTTATTCTGCATATTTAACAGGTCTTATAAAATCAGCCGTTATACTTCCAAAGGGAAAGGTCACCTCAGCACAATTATCTCAACCTATTGGCAGTGGTGCAACTGTATTTGAAATCCCCGGTGTTTTCGACGATTCCATGAAGGTGGTTGAGGAGTTAAGCGAGAAATACAATGTAGCCCTTTTAAACTCTAAGAATAGCTGGAGGATTCTTGGTCAGGAATCATTTGCCTTTGAGATTGCCCAGGACTTTGATTATGAGGTTAGTGATAAGGTTATTGTTGTTCCAATTGGAAATGCCGGCAATATAAGCGCCATAATGAGCGGTTTTTTAAAATTTTTAAAGGCAAACATAATTTCCGAACTGCCAAAGATACTTGGTGTTCAATCAGAGAATGCCAATCCAGTATATCTTTACTATTTAGAGGAAGACCCTTCCGCGCGGTTATTTAAACCAGTGACTGTAAAGCCAAGCGTTGCCCAGGCAGCCATGATAGGAAATCCTGTATCAATGCCAAGGGTGATTGACCTGGTTAGAGAATATAACCAGATATCAGGTAAAAAAAAGGTATTTGTCACCCAGGTAACAGAGCAGGAGATAATGGATGCTACTGTAATTGCGAATAAAAATGGCCATGTGGCCTGCACTCAGGGAGGAGAATCTATGGCAGGGTTAATCAAGTCAAAAGAGCAAGGAATTGTTTCGGATAAGGAAACAGGCATACTTGACTCTACAGCCCATTCCCTGAAATTCTCAAACTTTCAGCAGATGTATCTTGAAAACAGATTTCCAACGGAATTTGGTATAAAACCAAGAGAAGAATTTAAGAATACCCCTATTTCAATAAAATTAGAGGGCATTACAGAGATGCCAGGCCCTGGGAAGTCACTCAGTGAAGAAGATTTTCAGATTTTTGTAAGGGCAAGCGCAGAAAAAATAGCGAAGATATTATGCCTGAAGGAAAGATAAATCAATGGTTAGTAGCCAGAATTTATAAATCAGAATAGTATGAAAATAATTACACGGTATCTATACAAGCAATTCTTTTCTTTTTTCTTTATGTCTCTGACCATTTTTCTTGTAGTCTATATGGTGGTAGAATTTTTCGGGAAAATAGACAGCTTTCTGGAGGCAAGTGTTCCAATAGGTGTGGCCGTTGTTTTTTTTCTCTACAAGGCACCATTTGTTATCTTACAATTGATCCCTGTATCAGTGCTTATTTCCGTAATGCTAATGTTAGGACTTTTGAATAAGCATAATGAGATACTTGCAATGAAAGGCTCAGGGATGAGCATGTATAATATATCATATCTGCTTGTAGGTATGTCTATTATTATTGGTATAGGGTCATTTTTCCTCTCCGAATCTATTGTACCGGTTACAAGCTTTATGGCCAATGATTTATGGAATAGAAAAGTGGAAAAAAAGGATTCTAAGGGCACGTACAAGTTATCTCACATATGGTATAAGGGCAAGGGAACCATTTACCAGATTAGGGCGTTTGACCCCAAAAACAATATTGCCGAGGGTTTTACCATTTTTTTCTTTAATAAGGATTTTACCCTAAAAAAGAGGATTGATGCAAGGAGGGCTCAATGGGTTGACGGAAGCTGGTATCTTAGAAAAGGGCTTATCCAGACAATAAAAGGTGATGGCTCAAAAGAATCAGTAAGATTTGTCAACCGTACTATTCAGTTGCCTGAAACCCCTAAGAATTTTGAGCATTCCATGACAGCGCCTGAAGAAATGAGTTTTTGGGAGTTAAAAAAATACACGAAAAAAATAAAGGAGGAGGGCTATGATTCAACGCAATTACAGGTTGACCTCAATATTAAGATGGCCTTTCCCTTTATATGCCCAGTGCTTGCCTTGGTAGGTATACCCCTTTCGCTGAGAAGGAAAAAGGGGGGCATTCCATTCAGCATTACTATTGGCATAGGAATCAGCTTTCTTTATCTGTTAACATTCGGTTTATCACGTTCGCTTTCTATATCCGGGGTTCTTCCACCAATATTGGGCGCATGGATGGCCAACCTTCTTTTTTTGTTTTTGGGCATCTATCTCATACTTGCGGAAGAGAGTTGATAGTATATTTTAAGATGAAGGTATGTTTGCATCTAAGGCCATTAAAATCTTATTTTTAAGCTCAGTTAAATCAAAAGATTTAATGACATAAAAATCTGCGGCAATGGATTTAATATCCTCCTTAAAGGTGTCATACGCAGTGCATAGTATTACCGGCATATTATAAAATTTGTTCCTTATTTTCTGCAATAGATCCAAGCCGTTATAATCAATCATTTTTATATCCAGTATAACAACATCGGGTTTTTGCTCTTCTATTTTTTCAACCAATTTATATCCATCTGCCGCAGTGATGACCTCATATCCAGCCTCACTTAATTCCTCTGAATAAAGCAGTCTGATGTGCTCTTCATCGTCAACAACTAATATCTTGGCCATAAATAATCTCCCTAAAATAAAATATTGACCAAATGATCAAGCGACCTTGCCGTTATTCCAGCGTTGAATTAAAATATTTTTAGCCGCCTCAAATTGGGTACATTCTTCTTCTATAAATTCTTCTGACTCTCTTATCGACATCCTCTCTGTTTTTTTGACAAACGAAAGTGTTTTGCTCAGATAAATAGGGATAAGAGAGTCTAAGAGTTCATCTATGTTCCATGACTTATCCCTGTAGGCAATAATAAAATCAATCAAGACCTTAATCCACAGGGTTGTGGGAAAATCAAATTGCTCTTGATCCATTTTCCTGATTTCTTGTAATTTATTGTTTGTAACTTCCTGAAGTACCTTTTCCCATATGTGACTGTAAAGGCTAAACCCTTCCTGGAATTTTTTTAATAAAACCTCCTTATTCACATTCACAGGCGGTGGAATTTCTGTTTCCCCAAGACCAAAACCAAAGATTGCAGTTGGCTTACTCCACTTAACGTTAGCCCAGAAGGGATGGAAATTTATCATCAACTCAAAAATAGTCCCCAATACTTGCCTGAACATAGGGCCAAGGTCTGATCCAGGGTCTTTTGCGCGGTGAATTTTCGGCCTGCCCATAAAGGCTTGACATATTGGGGTATTTTCATTCATGGCAATTGTAGTCATCCAGATATCAATCCCAAAATTGCTTACTGCATCTGTCCATGAGTCATTTTGTAGGTATGTTTGTGCCAGTTTTCCAGAAAACCCAAAATCTCCTCCTATAGGCTGCCTTACCCTTCTCCCATAAAGGGAGCGTGTCAGTGGATAAGCTATGGAGTTTGTAATGGTGCCGTCGTATTTATGTCTCACATAAAGAGGGGCCACATAGCCGAAATCCTGGAAGAGCGGCTCGCCTAAATGCTTTATCCATTGAGGGGTTATGCTTTTTAAATCAGCATCAACTACAACTACCCCTGTAGCTTCGAGGTCAACTATTTTTTGAAATAGATTCTTAAAGTTGTTTCCCTTCCCCTTTATTCCCGGCTCAGTAGAGATATATATCTTTGGAGTATCTGTCTTTATGCCAAGAAAAATTTCCCTCGTACCATCCTGGGAGTTATTATCACAATTGATTATAACTGACTTCATGTCACCAAAGAATGATGTTATTCCCTGGTCTGCCTGCTGTACCGGGTATGCAATTGAATCAGCTTCGTTATAGGATGGTATTGCTACAATGAATTCTGCCTTTTGGATGTTGTCAGGGTTGACTTCCTTTTCAAACATATCACAGCCTCTAATTTAAAAATTTAATCTCATGGAATAAAGATCAACTTAGCCTTTTGTCATATATTTTTTAATTTTTGGTCTCATAAAAAGCATTGTGCCTGCTCAAGTAATGACCATTAATCACCCGGAAAAGCCTTTTTGTACGTTTAGCTTAATTACTGTAGTCATAAAAGCCTTTTCCACTTTTCCTTCCCAACCAGCCTGCATCTACATACTTTATAAGCAGGGGGCAAGGCCTGTATTTTGAGTCGCCAAGACCCTTAAATAGAACACCCAGTAT
>CBFDCD010000160.1:0-4715 GCA_965603225.1 uncultured bacterium | reverse complement strand
TGCTTAGCACAGGCAAGGGGAAAGACGATGTCTTTGTCTAATACTACAGAGAGTAATATGGGCCATGGAAAATTATGGAAAAAATTTGAAATGGAGTCCTTTAACTCCCCATCTCAAACCAAGGAAAGGAAAGAGCCACTCTTTGTTTCGCTCCAGGCGGAAGGGTTAGAGAAAGCAGATTTTATTCCATACGAGGAAAGTGGTGATAAACATAAAAAGGGTCAGAAGGCAAAAGATCTTTTAAAGAAGGCGGAGGATGCACTAAAAGAGTCTCAAGAAAGGGCCTCACTAATAGAACAGGAGGCATATGAGAAGGGATTCGTCCAGGGGGAAATTGACGGCCTTGAATTTGGAAAAAAAGAGGCTGTCAAGGTTGTTGAGAATATTGAAGGCCTACTAAAGGGATTCACAAGGATAAAAACAGAGATTATTACGGGGCATGAAAAAGAAATCCTTGAACTGATTTTTAGTATAACAGAAAAGATTATCAATTATAAAATCAATTCGGATGAAACAATTGTGAGGGAGACTGTTTTGAAGGCCCTCCGATTGGCGCCTGAAAAGGGTAACATTATTCTCAGGGTCAACCCAGAGGACTTTGGTTATATAGAAAAGGTAAAACCGGATTTTTTTGCTAAATTTAAGGAACTTAAGTCAATAAAAATCGTCTCGGACCTGTCTATCGACAGGGGGGGCTGTCTTTTAGAGACCCAGTATGGTGAGGTAGACGCAAGGATTACAACCCAATTAGAAAACATATTTCAATCCCTTGAAGGTGTTTTTACCGATAAATAATATGACTAATCAAGACATCAAGATAAACTGGCATGACTATATGGATACATTGAATTCGCTGCAACCCATTCAATTGGCCGGCAAGGTTGTGAAGGTTGCAGGCATTGTCGCAGAGGGTCATGGACCAGGATTAAGCGTAGGGAGTCTTTGTTCTGTAAAAGATTCCCAGGGACTAGATGTCCAGGCCGAGGTAATAGGATTTAAAGACAAAAGGGTGATAATTATGCCCTTTGGTGAAATGAGGGGCATAAAGCCTGGAAGCAGGATTGTAGATATAAGTAAAAAACCAACTGTTCCTGTTGGGAAGGCCTATCTCGGCAGGGTTATAGATGGCCTTGGCAGGCCGATTGATGGCAAGGGCCTAATAAGGGGGGCTAAAGAATATCCTGTTTATGGAAACACCCTTAACCCATTAAAAAGAAAAATAATCAGTGATGCAATCGACGTTGGTGTTCGTTCTATTAACTCCTTGATAACCATGGGCAAGGGACAGAGAATTGCCATAATGTCCGGTTCAGGCGTTGGAAAGAGCGTGCTGATGGGTATGATAGCCAAAAATACCGATGCAGATGTAATAGTAATAGGTCTGATCGGTGAGAGGGGCAGAGAGGTAAGGGAATTTGTAGAAAGAAGCTTAGGGGATGATGGCCTTAAAAAATCAATTGTTATTGCCGCAACATCTGATTCACCTGCCTTGGTTAGGATAAGGGGGGCTTACCTTGCCACCACCATGGCAGAATACTTCAGGGATCAGGGATTAGATGTTATCCTAATCATGGATTCTGTTACAAGATTTGCCATGTCCTTAAGAGAGGTAGGGCTGGCATCCGGGGAGCCGCCTTCTGCAAAGGGTTATACCCCAAGCGTATTTGCCCAGATACCAAAGCTGCTCGAAAGGGCCGGCACAATAGAGGGCAAGGGGAGCATTACCGGCATATATAATGTGCTGGTTGAAGGCGATGATATGAATGAACCTATAGCAGACTCTGTGCGCTCTATTGTAGATGGCCATATAGTACTATCCAGGGCCCTTGCCCACAGAGGTCATTACCCTGCAGTTGATGTGCTGGCAAGCATAAGCAGGGTAATGAAGGATATTATTACGCCGGAGCACCGTGATACCGCAAAGCGTTTGATTAAGACAATCGCCACGTACAGGGACGCTGAGGACTTGATTAATATAGGCGCCTATGTAGATGGTAGTGACATAGAGATAGACTTTGCCAAAAAGATGATTGGCAAAATCAATTCATTTCTTGAACAGGGGATTGATCAAAAAATAACATTTGCAGACAGTCTGTATCAACTAAATAACTTATTTGCCGGCAGCAACCAATAGCCAATGTTGAAAAAATTCAACCTGTGCGTTTAGCCATTAGTCCAGCCTGAGGCGGGATTAGCATTGAAAAGGGGTGGAAATGAGAGATTTTAGAGAACTTAATCAACAGGTCAATGAGGCAAAGAGGATGTTGAACAGTTTTATCCAAAAGCTAATGGCTAAAAGCTAAGCGCACAGGTAGAAAAAATTACATGTCAAGATAGATACAGTTTATACTAATACGGTAACGTAACAATGAAATCATTTTCCTTCAGGCTTGATTCTATACTTAATTATAGAGATTACCTGGAAAAAAGGGCTCAAATAGAGCTATTTAAAGCAAATCAAGAGCTTTCGGAAAAGAAAGAGGCAATTAAGAGGCTAAATAAAAAAAGATTGGAAATAGCAAAAAAATGCAGCAGTGAAGGATTCAAGGGAGTGGATGTGCACAAATACCAGATGTATAAATCCTTTTTAAAGGGCATTGACCTCCAAATTGAGAAAACTTATACAGAGCTCAGCGAAGCAGAAGACCGTGTAAGCAAAAAAAAGACCGCCTGAAAAAAAGAATAAGAAAGGAAAAAAACCCTCCAGTCCCATAAGGATTTGCAGAATGAGAAATAAAAAATGCACTATGAAAAAGAAGAGCAAAAAGTTATGGATGAGCTTGCTTTAATAAAGAGGGAGAAAAATATATGAAGATGCTAAACCAGACATTCCTTGCCTCCTTAATCATTGTAAAGATTGTGCTGGGCACTGCATTTATCTATATGGTTGAGTTTAACCCTATCCTGTTTGCAGGGAACGCCATTGCCTCTGAGGCAAAGAAAAATCCACCAGATATAACAAAGACAGAGAAAAACGATGTCCCTGAGGAAAGAATTGATTTAAAATTCCTCCTAACGAAAAAAGTCGAGTTAGAGGAAAAAGAATATGCCCTTGAGATAAAAAGGGAAGCACTTTTGATTATTCAGGAGGATATTAACAAAAAACTTGCATTGATCAAACAATTGAGGAATGAGATTACCAGCAAGGTGGCTGAAAAGGAAGCAATTGAATCCCAAAAGCTTAAACACCTCATAAAGGCATATTCGGCGATGAAACCGCAAAAGGCAGCAAGCTTGGTTGAAAAATTGGATATAGGGTTTGCAGTAGAGCTTCTATCTAAAATGAAGGGAGAGGCAGTCGGTAAAATCCTGTCAGCTGTAAACATAGAAAAGGCTGCAAGGATAAGTGAGAAGCTCGCTGAAAAAAAGTGATGGGCAAACTCGAACTGGAAAGTTGAAATTGGAAACTTTGAACCTGTGTAAAAACAATTTTTTCTGCTTCCGGCTTTTTTAAAAAGCTCAGCGTATGAACAGTGAGGATATATCAAATAAATATATCAATAAACATTCCCTTTTCCCATAATTCATAAGGGCCATATCCTATTTCTTCTATTGGGTTATGGTAATACTGAATATTTTTCTCAGGAAGGCAGGCGATTGATTTTTTCGGAAGGTATTCCCTTGATGGCCCTTTACTAACTATTAATGGCCAACTATGATTTATTGCAATAGCCGTTCCCGGCATACCCATATTATCTGTTACAACGTTTAACAACGTTTTAGACCTTTAGAGTATTCGTAAATTTTTTAAAGGGTGATTTTTGTTCTACTAATACTTCAGCCTTTTGAAGTTTTCATAGAGCGCTTATGCAACTTATCTATCTCTTTTGGTAATAACACTGCAAAGAAACGCCAGGGTAATTTGCTAAAGAAACACCTTTCTCTACGTTTTTCAGCCTACCAATTGTATATTCTTACACGTACTATACTATTTCATAATAAAATATCATAAAAATCAAGTTTTTTATCAAAAAGGGAAATTTTTGCCGTTTTATTTTTTTTACATAGGCAAATTCTTTCACCCTTAAAGTATCAATAGTCTATAGTCAGATACCATAAAATTTTTTAACATATTGAAATTATTAACTAATAAGTTTTATCGCCAACCTGGTACATCCATTGCAGAATAATTTTTATCAATCCAGATATGATGGCTTAGTAAAAAGCTTTCTTGAAACCGGAAACCGGAAACTGGAAAAATGGTAATTTCTCAATAAGGCAGGCTATTCCTATAGATCCCCCATCTTTAAAAAAAGGGGATTAAGGGGATTTTTTCTAAAGCTCCCCGGGTTTATTGAGAAGTTACGAAAAATGCTCCTTAAATGGTTAGCTGGATTTCGATAACTCGGAATAAAATCCTTCAACAGCTTGGAATTTTGATGCACGGCATTTCATGAATCAATTTCCAAAAAGGGACGAAATAGCCTGAAAAATTTTTTTACGATTTTTTTAAATAAATGGATATTTAAGTACCCATGAATATGAAGACATTAAAATTGGCCTCCCTCTTTTTATCTAACGGGAAAGATAATAAGTACACGGCGGTGGCACCAAAGAAAGGTGATGGAAATTTTTCTTCGGTAATAAGGGGGCTGCTCAATTCATTACAAAAGAAAGTGTTGCCCATTAATAGTGAAACTCCTCAAATTACCATTTCTGCTAAAAATGGGAGCAACCCATACATTGAATCACTAAAAAAAGCCCTCCTAACAAAA
>CBFDCD010000159.1:0-4726 GCA_965603225.1 uncultured bacterium | reverse complement strand
AGAAAGCAGGTTAGCGAATACCTGGGAAGTAAGACCTAAATCAACAAGGAGGGTCGAATCTTCCTCTGATGGCAGACGGGAAGGTGCTATTATTTCTATTTCCTTATCTGTCAATCTTTTTCTATAATACTCGAGCTCTGGTAAAAATACATCTGCCAAAAGATTGTACGATCGTCTTTTGAGCACATAACCTCCTGCCTTAAAATGCTCTCCCCGAAAGAGTGTTTCAAGGAACAGGCTTAAATGGTTAAAGCGGCTTTCGAATTCCTTGATTTTATCCTCCATATTATGATGTATGGTATGGACATTATCAATTTTTTGGGCAATAGTATCTTTTAAAAGGTTATTTTTTTGATCGTAGTTTTCGGAAAGTGCAGTATTGATTTTTTCTAATTCTGAAAAATGCTCTTTCAGGTTTTTTTTCATATTTATCAAAAATGCCTTATAATATAAATTCGGTGTAATGACATTATGCTCTATGTCTGCAACAAGCTGATTAATGAAACGGATATGTTCTATATTTTGGTTAAAAACAATTTTATAATGCATGTTATAACCGATCCTGTTTGCATACTTCTGGAAAAAAAGATATTTGTGGTCAGTCATTCTTTTTATAGGGTATATCTCTAACATTCCTAAAATTTGATTATCAAGGAACAGGGGCACCTTGTCGTGCGAAATTTTTTTACCAATTATAGGGAAAATAAATGAATGCCCTGACCTGTAGGGGCTTTGGCTAATTATAATATCCGGCCTGGCTACTTCAGGAGGATCCAAAAGACCCTCAGAAGTGCAGCACTGCATCATAAGGGCCTCATCTTCAGCCCTGATTGAATAAATACAGCTCTCATGATCAAAAAAGAAATGCGTAACGGCAACTGCTATTCTATAAAGATGGTTCATAGAGGTAAATTCTTGAGCCAGATCATAAAAGGCGAAGATAGCCATTGTCTCCTTGTTTTTAAATTTATAGGCAATATAATCCTTTTCTTTCTGTTTTAAGAGCTGGTAAGATGGATCCAGGTCGTGATACAATTATGCCTCCTTATTTACTATTAACCGAGCTTCTTATTTGTTGAATGGCTGCTGCTCAGGGGCAGTTTTTGAATATCAGGAGTAAGTTAAACACCACTCATTTTTTTAGGCTCATGTATTGGCTTTGTCTTTGCAGACCAATTATAATAACAAATTGAAAAGATATTGAAAAGTTAAACTTGCGGTCCTTAAAAGTACCCTTATAAACTGCCTATTATGGATTTAAAGATCTTATGCCAGGATATTAATATGCCTAAAAGAGAAAAATTCTGCAATAGAAAATGGGATGGAGACGCCTTTGAGCCCCACTCATTCATATGGGATGAATTGGAGAATGAGAACCCGGAAAAAATTTGTAATAATTCCCTGGCACGATACGAATATAAAAAAGGCTTTTTCTTACCATTCCTGAACCAGGTATTTCAGGTTATGCCAGACAAAAGAAGTATCAAGCCTCTAAATAATTTTATTCCAACAATAAAGTCCTTTGAACTGGATTTAATACTACTAACCTATTTATTGAGGTCCTATCCAGTAGTTATAAGCGGAAAAATGGTAAATGAAAAGCAAATTTTAGGAGGGGAGGCATTTTTTAGAGGACCCCATACCCTTAATACAGTTCCTATGGAGGAAAAATTCGGTGAGGATAAACTCTCATTTTTATCATCAGGAAAAAAGCTGAGTGGCGAGGTGAGAAAATCAGGAGATGCAGCCATTTGTTTACCGGTATTCCCGAGGGTGCCGGTGACTCTTATCCTTTGGGAAAAAGATGACGAATTTCCCGCAGAGGTAAATGTAAACTTTGATGCCACTATATCAAAACAATTGCCTCTGGATTGTATCTGGGCCATGATAAATGTAGTATCAAAATGGATGACATTGATTGATTGAGAAGTCTACAAAATTTTTGGAATTTTATTTACTGGCGAGATACGAACATGGGTTTATTGGATGATCAAAAAATTTCTAAGAGAATAGTGGTGAGGATTTATCTACAGATGAAACGAAGATAACCGAGGCGGAGGAAATCTTTAATGGTAAGATTTTAGCGTTTAAATATGGTTGCGATACCTCATTATTCAGCCCCAGCAGTTGACTTAGTTTGCATTATTGATTGTATGGTTAACGCCCAGGGATTGTCGGTTTGTAGATCGTATTTTTCCAGGCAAAAAAGAGGGCGGTAAAATAGAGAAGTTCTCCAACTGCTAAAAGATCATATCTGTAAGGCAATGGCATTTTTTGGTGAAGACCTGCCCCATAATCAGCCATAAAGGAGTATAGTATTGAAACAGTGCCCATCAATACTAAAACCCATGATATAAATGAGGGCCTGAAGTCGTACCCTTTTTTGTATAAAAAAATAATGAAAAAGCCAATGAGTAACATTGTTACAGCAATAATTATAGGCCCAACAACCGGCCCGACCCATGGAATGGGTATAAGGAACAATACATCCCATTCGCTTAAAGATGAAGGCCATCCGATTAAAATTCTTAGCCATGCATAATAGAATAAATCCCAAAAACCAAAGCATAGTATAAAGTATGCAAATTTTTCCCAAAACCTTGTACCGCACAGGGAACCTACAGAGATAAGCATGAAAATTGTGGCGGTCTCTCTTGCAATTTCAACTGTTAGGTGTTTTTCTGCTATCATCTTAAGGGGAAAGGCAAAGCCCTCTGGGTAATAAATATCCCTCAGGTAGATAACTATGGCAGACTCTATAAGGGCCATAGATAAAGTAAATACTGTTAACCAGAATATTTTCCTCATATCTTAATCCCTTGGCACATTGAGCATCCTCTCCACTGCTGCCTTTGCCTTAACCCTTATACCCTCTTCCACCTTGATAACATTCGATAAAGTTTCAAGGACATGCACAATATCGTCCAGATGTGTTACTTTCATTTCCTCGCAGACCATATCCTTGTCAGCAGGTATAAATATCTTATCCGGGTTCTGGGTTTTAAGGGTATGGAGTATTCCAATCTCTGTGCCGATTATAAACTCCCTGTGTGAGCTCTTATTCACATATTCGAGCATGCCGGACGTACTTTTAACTTCATCTGCCAGGTCAATAACCTCTGGTCGGCATTCCGGATGGGCTAAGAAAATAGCCTGAGGGTGTTTATTTTTTACTGCCTTTGCCTTTTCAGCCAATAACCTATCATGGTAAGGGCAGAAACCTTCCCAGAAAAGTATTCTTTTATCAGTGTGTCTCTGGGTATATTTTGCCAGATTTTTGTCCGGTGCCATAAGTATGGTATCATAACCAACGAGTGATTTTACAACCTGAATAGCATTGGCTGATGTACAGCATACATCACTTTCCGCCTTAACCGCAGCAGGTGAATTAACATATGTTACAACAGGCACACCTGAGAGCTCCTTTTTTTTCTTGACTAATGATTGGGCGTCTATCATGTCTGCCATAGGGCATCCGGCAGATGAAACCGGCAGTAGAACTTTCTTTTTAGGGCATAAGATAGATGCTGTTTCTGCCATGAAGTGAACACCACAAAAAACAATAATATCAGCATCAGTTTTAGATGCCTCTATGGAAAGCCCCAGCGAATCTCCTGTCAAGTCTGCTATATCCTGTATTTCCGATCTTTGATAATTATGCACTAAAAGGATGGCGTTTTTTTCCTCTAAAAGTTGTCTTATTTTTTTTTGAGAGGACTGTGTATCCATTTTGACTATCTCCTGAATTAAAGGTGTATTGATTGAATGACCTTGCCTTCTATGTTTTTGTAGGTCTTGTAATTTGTTTTTTTTAAATCAATCTGTTGCAGATTGAAGGGTGCCGGAATTCATACGTAAGACTGCCCGTGTAAGTGCATACGCAGCCAGAGAGGCAGGTTTCAATTTAATGGTGTAACTTTTATCCTGAACTCTGAATTCTCTTTGAGCGGCTAACCTTAAAACTGCCCCGAAGGAGCCACTTTTTCCAAGCGAGGCCTTGCGGAAAGCGTGGTTCCTTATTTTATTTGTTAGTAAAAAAAGATTTGACACCCCTGAGTTATTCATTTAAGCTGATAATAGTGGCAGATATTATTGGATGAGAAGCTTTGTTTTTTTCATTCTTGAACAAAAAAGCAGTAATCTTCCATCTTTAATTTTTATAGCCATTCGACTTATTGGTAAATGTTTACCAATACCCTCGATGATGCCTTTACATATAACTACAGCAATTAGAGTTTTATACTAAAAAAGGATAGTAACCGCTGTTAAAATAGAAACGCACAACAGGAAATGGTAGTTTTCCGAACCAGCCAGTGCAGCCATCCCTCGCTCCTCTTATTTAGAAAGGCAGGAAAACTTAAAGGCCAAGTATTTAATAATCAGCCAGTTGTTGGCTGAAAGCTATCATCTAATTTGTGCGTTTAATTAGTAAATAGCATAATTTATACTAACGCACATTTTTGAAAGGATTTTTTATGAATATTTACGTTGGAAATCTGCCATATAACATAAGTGAAGACGATTTAAAAGGTACTTTTTCTGAGTTTGGAGAAGTAGAGACTGTTAACATCATAAAAGATAAGTTTTCAGGGCAGTCAAAAGGTTTTGGATTTGTAGAAATGCCGAGCAATTCAGAGGCAGATAAGGCAATTAAGGCCTTGAACGACACAGCGCTAAAAGGTCGTAATATAAAGGTTAACCAGGCAAAACCAAAAAGTGATCGCCC
>CBFDCD010000158.1:0-4731 GCA_965603225.1 uncultured bacterium | reverse complement strand
TCATTAGGGGGCCTGATAGGTCCTTGTTCAAAATTTAAGTGCATTTGTTTATCTCTCTGTATTTTTAATGTCTGTTTTTGTAATAATTATCTTGTAATACTGCAGCCACAAAGACCCTAACCCAGACAAGCCAGAGCCAAAATTTATTTGCCACAAAGTCACTAAGACACAAAGGAAATATCTTTAATGTTTTTCTTGGAGCCTTCGTGTCTTGGTGGATGACCTGGTTCACTGTTTTTATTATAATCATATAAAATAATTTTTCAAATTTTTTTCTATCAAGAGCCATTGCCGCGTAGGCCCTGAACTTTTCCCTGTATTTTTTTCATTGATACGTATAGTGTTGTTTGAAAGTATATGTTGAGTGTCGGGTGATAATAATGGGTGCCGTTTATATAATTAAAGAGTCCTTTTTGTCTTTCAGGAAAGATGGTTGTTTTAATCTCTCTGCCGCTATTGCATTTTTTGCAATCCTGTCTCTTATTCCATGCATATATCTTATCGTATCTTTGGTAGGTTTTTTTGCAGGCACAGAGGGAGAGGTATTGCCAAAGGTAAGCTCATATATTGATCACCTTATTCCGTTTTATAGTATGGTTGTTATAAAGGAGGTGGCCAAAATAAACGTGGGGAGTGGTATTTTTGCATGGTCTGCCTTTTTCTTCATGTTATGGTCAAGCACATTAATTTTTGATTCCGTAGAGTTTTCCCTGAAAAAAGTATTCAAAGTGCATCATGGAAGATCTTTCTGGGTTTCAAAAATTATGTCCCTGCTTTTTGTTCCCGTGGCAGGCCTTGTTTTTCTTTTTCTCCAGGTTTTTCATCTTTCAATGGATGCCTTCTTGCGGCTGAGCATGTATTATGGCATTAAAACAATTCCACAATTTCTTAATGGTGTTGTGATTGCATATATCTTACCATTCTTTTTCACCTTTATCTTGTTGAGTGGGCTTTATGTAGTTGTGTCACCGGGGCAAATATATATAAGGGAAACGCTGGAAGGGGCATTTATTTGTGCTGTAATGCTTGAGATAGCTAAAGATATTTTTGGCTGGATGATAAAATATAACCCAAATTTTGGTCTTGTTTATGGGTCATTAAATACTATTATTATAATGGTTCTATGGATATTTTATGCATCGGCGATATTTCTTTTCTGCGCAGAAATTATCTCTGTAAAACGGAAGCAAAGAAAGAGGTCCCGACGTTGAACTATTACGATAAAATAAATAAGAGACGATGAGCATGCGCTTTATAACAGACCTTCATATTCACTCTCATTATTCCATTGCCACGAGCAAGAATCTTACACCGGAAAATCTGGATTTCTGGGCCAGACAAAAGGGTATCCAGGTTATTGGCACAGGGGATATCATTCATCCAGGATGGTACGAGGAATTAAGGGAAAGACTGACGCCTGCAGAGGAGGGACTTTTCAGGCTGAAGGATGAATACAGGATAAACGGCAAAGGCGCGGTTTTTTCAGGAAATCAGCCGGTACGATTTATCCTGTCAGGAGAGATAAGCAATATTTATAAGGATAAGGGAAAGGTCAGAAAGGTCCATAACCTTATCCTATCTTCTTCATTTGATACAGTCACAAATATTCAGAAAAAATTAGATGATGTGGGAAATATCAGGTCCGATGGAAGGCCTATCCTCGGTATTTCATCCCATGATTTATTGGAGATCACGCTGGAGGCAGGGAAAGACGCTGTCTTTATTCCGGCCCATATATGGACACCATGGTTTTCCGTACTTGGGGCAAAGTCCGGCTATGATAGTATTGAGGAATGTTTTGATGATCTTGCCGGCCATATATTTGCCGTAGAGACCGGCCTATCATCGGACCCTGCAATGAACTGGCTGTGCTCATCTTTAGATAGGTATACACTTATCTCCAACTCCGATGCACACTCTCCCGAGAAATTGGGGCGGGAGGCAAATCTCTTTAATACGGAACTCTCGTACCCCGAAATAATCTCGGCCATGAAAGGGGAGAACAGTGATGGGTTTGAAGGAACTGTAGAGTTCTTTCCCCAGGAAGGTAAATATCACTTAGACGGCCACAGGAAATGCGGTATACGGTGGACACCGCAGGAAACAATAAAGAACAATGGCATTTGCCCTGTATGCGGCAGGGCGGTTACAGTAGGTGTATTGAACAGGGTTATCCAACTTGCTGACCGGGAAGATGGAGAATTAAGGCCTGTAAAAAAACCCTTCTACCCTATGACCCCGTTAAAGAATATTATATCAGAGTTAAAGGGCGTTGGTGTAAACAGCAAGTCCGTAAATGGGCAGTACGAATATATCCTGGAGAGGGGAGGGCCGGAATTTAAGATACTGTTTGATCTTTCCCAGGAGGAAATAAGCGGTATAGGCGGCGAATTAATGGGAGAGGCCGTAAGAAGGCTTAGAAATAGGGAGGTCTATATTGAGGAGGGATACGACGGGGCCTTTGGGAGGATTAAGGTTTTCAGGCCCGGTGAGGTGAATTCCCTCTTGTCTCAGATGTCCCTTTTTGAACAATCGCACAAGGGTCCGGGAAAAAAGAGCAACGTCTCAGAGAGGTTTTACGGCCGGAGAGAGAACAATTCAAAATCCTTTAATAAAACGAACCAAGGTGAACGGTCAAATGGGGGTTCCCATGATATAATAATGAATGACGTGCAGGAAAAGGCGGTACAGCACTATAAGGGACCATGCCTTATCCTTTCAGGGCCTGGCACAGGCAAGACATTAGTGTTGACTAAAAGGGTGACCGGACTCATAAGGGACAGGGGTGTAAAACCTGCTAATATCCTGGCTATTACATTTACCAATAAGGCGGCGGACGAGATGAAAAAGAGGATAGGCCATGCCGTTGGTAATAAAAAAACAGCAGGAGAGATTACTGTAACCACCTTTCATTCCTTTGGCATGTCTCTATTAAGGGATCATGCCCCTGTGTTTGGGAGGTCATCAGAGTTCCTGATATGTGGAGAGGATGAAAAATTAGATACATTAAAATCAGTGATTAATGTAAAGGGTAAAGACCTGAAGAGGGTATCGGATGCTATAAGCCTTGCAAAAAACAGGATGCAGACCCCTCAGGATGTTGATAATGACCTTGCCGGCCCCTTTGCCCTGTACGAAGACACACTGAGGGCAGGAAATGCCTTTGATATTGATGACCTTGTTGTTTATGCCGCACGGCTTCTTGGGGAATATGGTGATAAGGCGAAAGCGGTTTTCAATAGATTTCAGTGGATATGTATAGACGAATACCAGGATATAAACAACGCCCAGTATCGACTTATACGGCTTCTCTCTCCGAATGATGATTCAAATATTTTTGCCATTGGTGATCCTGACCAGGCCATATATGGGTTCCGCGGCGCTGATTCCTCTTTTATTCAGAGGTTCAGGGATGATTATCCATCAGCATCCATACACAGACTTACAACATCCTACAGGTGCCCGGGCAAGATACTTCAGGCCTCTGGTCAGGTGGTTAACACGAATGGAAAAGAAGAATTTCTCAATGGGTTAGAGGAGGGTGTGTCCGTTCATATTGAGAGCTGTTCAACGGAAAAAAGCGAGGCGGAATTTGTGGCCAGGACTATAGAGAGGTTAATCGGCGGTGTCAGATTTTTTTCCATTGACAGCGAGGTTTCTGATGGAAATGAGGAGAATCATCCGTTATCTTTTTCTGATTTTGCCATATTGTTCAGGATATCAAAGATGGCCCCGGATATTATTAAGGCCTTAAATGACCATGGCATGCCCTTTCAAGTTATCGGGGAAAAACCCTTTTACAGGAACAAACCGGTCAGCACAATTATAGACATGCTAAAACTTATCGAGGAGCCTGGACATGAATTGATGTTTCAACGGCTCAGAGACCACCGGAGAGGGGCGCTGCCTATGGCATCCATCATGGAAATGAGGAATGATACGTCCTTGCAGTCTGTAGAGGACTATATCAAAAAAATAGTCGAGGTTTATCTTCCTGGAATAATAAACTCCCACAAAGATGACATTGAAAGAATACTCTCAATTGCAGGTGAATTCGGCGGTAATCGTTCTCTTTTCCTATCAAGACTACAGTTGGGCAGCCCTGTTGATACATATAATAAATCAGCAGAGCAGATCGCACTGATGAGCATACATGCGGCAAAGGGGCTGGAGTTTTCCTGTGTTTTTATAATAGGGTGTGAAGACGGCATCCTGCCCTTTACGCTTGTAGGAAAGAATGGCTGCAGCATGGAAGAGGAGAGAAGATTACTGTACGTTGGTATGACAAGGGCTAAAAAGGCACTTTTTTTATCATTTGCAGGAAAGAGAAGGCTTTATAACCGTTATTTTAACCTGCCCCAATCTCCTTTTCTGAGTAACATTAAAGAGGGACTGATTGAACGGGGGGAGAGGAAGGTACGAGAAAAGGGCATTAAAGGCAGGCAGTTATCATTGTTTTCTTAAGATAATGGTCAGTCTATTTTGTGGTATACGGTATTGGTTCGCAGCGTGAATTGAATGAGACTCTTAGGCTTCAAGAGGAAAATTCATGATAAAGAGACTTCCCCCTGTCCCGAGATATAGTGTTAATATATCCATTCCTTTCGGCATACCTTAGAGACTTTAAAATAACAACCTTCTTCACCTTTTGTCACCACAGGGAAAGGAGGGTGGGATTTTCTGAAGCGACTGGTGAAAGGGCTTCGTCTTTTTGTGACTTATATATGGGGG
>CBFDCD010000157.1:0-4749 GCA_965603225.1 uncultured bacterium | reverse complement strand
TTACCTTAACAAGCAGTGGAGAGGCTTTGCAAATAAATGAAAATAAATTTTCCTTTCCTGTCTCCACTTCTAAGGGTGGTTGGGATGTTGATGGCACAGTTTCTGGCATATTTATTGATAATGATTACGCTAAAGTTGAGTTTCGTTACACAGTTTCCATTCCTGATGAATTTGGGAATGATTCCAACTATACCTATTGTTATTTGTCGCCTGGATATCATTAGAAGATGATTTCAAAAGAGTGATTATTATAAAGAAAAATGTCTTTTTACCGAAATATGAGTTTTTTCGTTAAAAACATCGTGTCAACTAATTCTAAGTCGAGTAATTCAATTGATATGTTATGTAAGTTGGTTTATATTAGAAATATATGCATATTAATTGGAAAGGTAACATTGAAGACGAATTTTATGTGCTTGGTCATGCCGCAGTCCCTGTGTATCTTTTAGATGGTCAAATGCCGGTACTGTTTGATGCAGGTTTTACAGCACTTTCACGAATATACAAAAAAGAGATTGTCCAGGTTCTTGGTAGCAGGTATCCCTCCTTTTTACTTTTGACCCATTCCCATTGGGACCATGTTGGATCAGCTGCATATTTTAAAAATGTATGGCCACAAATGAAAATCGGCGGCTCATCCCGGGCCAGGGAAATATTAAAAAGACCCAGCGCTGTTGAACAAATAAGGGCTATGAACAAAGGTGCAATATATGACCTTCGAAAATGGGGTATTGATGAAATATTCGAAGGGCCGTTTGAGAGATTTGATTTAGACATAATCCTGGAAAATAGAAAAACTATTCAGCTTGAGCCATCGTTAAGCGTGGAAACTATTTATACGCCTGGCCATACGTGGGATTTTCTTTCTTACTGGATACCTGAGAGAAAGATTCTGGGAGCCTCTGAGGCAGCGGGCTGTGATGGCATATCAGAATTTTTGGTTGATTATAATGCATACCTTGATTCTTTAAAAACCCTGTCCCTCCTGGATGTAGAAACTTTATGCACCGGCCATAAGTTAGTGCTTACAGGGGGTGACGCAAAAAAATATATTTTCCAATCTATAGATAACACAAAAAAATATATCAGCATGGTAGAAGAGTTCTTAAGAGAGGAAAATAATGATATTGATCGAGCAGTTACCCGTGTAAAGGCAGTGGAATGGGACACTAAACCATTTCCCAGACAACCGGAAAAGGCTTATGTTATAAATACGGATGTGCGGGTTAAATTAATCCTTGATCATATGAAAAACAAGACATAATGTAACATTAATTTTTATTCCATCTGCCGGGGATAGGTGTTTTGCAGAATTTACACATGCCATCAATTATATTGAACTCTGCAATGTTGTACCCCTGTCTCTTGATGAGAGTTTTATGGCAGTTGTGGCAGTAGGTATTGTATGCATCATGACCCGGGACATTTCCAAGATAGACGTAATGTATGCCAGCCTTAAGGGCTATATTCCTTAAAAGCTCCAGTGTCTTAACCGGTGTAGCAGGAAGCCTGTTTAGTTTATATCGAGGTAAAAATCTAGAAAAGTGCATTGTATAATCGGTACAAAGCTCTTTTAATATCCAGTCAAACTTTTTTTTTGTCATCTCTATTTTATCGACATAACCTGGAACAACAAGGGTCGTCATCTCGAACCAGACACCTCTTTCATGCAAAAGCTTAAAGGTGTTTAACACCGGTTGAAGCCTCCCGCCATTTAAGCTCCTGTATGTGTTGTCGTCAAATGATTTGAGGTTTACATTGGCGGCATCTAAGTATTGCGCAAGGGTTTTTAGTGGTTTTTTGTTTATATATCCGTTTGATACCCACACATTATTTATTCCCTCTTCCCGGGCAAGTCGTGCAGTATCGTACATATATTCATAGTAAGAAACAGGCTCTGAATAGGTGTAGGCAATGGATGGAATATTCTTTTCTTTTGCAGTGCGGATTACATCTTTTGGAAAGAGCTCATAATGTCGAACCTCTTCGGGTTTTCTCTGAGAAATCTCCCAGTTTTGGCAGTTAAGGCATCTAAAATTACAACCCGCAGCGGCAATAGAAAATACCTCAGTAGATGGATAGAAATGGTTGAGGGGTTTTTTTTCAATGGGGTCGATATGAACGACGCAGGGATTGCCATAGACTAATGAAATAAGTTTTCCATTTATATTTACCCTTGACCTGCATACACTCCTGTCGCCTGGGGTCAGGTAACATCTGTTCGGGCATATGGTGCAGCGCACATCTTTTCCGTGTTTTGTGTAATGAAATCCTTCAATTGACCATTTCCAGGGAATTTCAGGGGCATCATTCTTGAAAACATGACCCCTGATGCTTGTTTTTTTCTTATTATCTTTTGGCCAGAAACAATGTCCTTCTGCAGCCATAAAAAGGGACACGGCCCCTATTTCTTTCAAGAATGTTTTACGGCTTATTTGTCTTGCCATTGTATAGCCTCCTTGGGAAAAATACCTTATATGTTCAAAGGCCCAGTGTTAACCGTGCCTGATTATCATGTCCGTGGCTGTATATATTTTTGTTATTGTTATAAAAATACTATCCCTTCAGAATGAATACAGAGCTCGTTGTCTTTATTAGAATGAGGGCAATTACGGCGGCCTGAATGCCTAAAAAGGGTATGAGGAGAACCCCTACCACAAGGGTGCCGAAGGCAGCGCCGATAAGGTCTGCGCTAAAGAGAAAGGACGCAGGGCTTTTGTGCTCGCCAATTATTTCTGCTGCAACAGGAAACTGAATTCCACAAAAGAGAGAAAAGGTAAAGCCATACGCTAAGAAGGCAAACTCTCGAATTATACCCTGAGATATATGTGTCCAGATTAGATATATCATAAGCAAAAAAATCATTCCTGCCTCTGCACCTATAAGAATGGGCTTGCCCTTTTTTTTCCATCTGTTTCCAATAATAGCACCTGGTAGAAGGCCAAGCAAGAGGGATGTTATAATAGCGCCAATTTTAAGGTAGACATAGCCAAAGATTACCTGAAAAGAAAATAACAATAGCATTTCTACTCCCATGGCGGAGAACCCTGTAGAGAAAAGAATAAACTCCTCTTTTTTTATCAGAGAGAGGTATACGGCAAGCACAGCAAGAAGGCCTGCAATAAACCAATGGGGAGATGTTCCGTGCTTTTTGAACCACTCTTTAAACATTATATTTATAACCCTTGGCCGGAAATCGGTATTTATTGATTCATGTCTATTAATTAAGTCATTAATGAATTTTACCCTCTCTTGAGTTATATTGCCGTAATAAAAGCCATCAATATAAGAGGTGGAAATGGAATGGTTTTTCAGTTGCAGAGGAATGTCAGTAGTAAGGTTTCCATTACTTGCAAGAAAATAAATTTTTTCTCCGGGGATTAAGATGACGTTTTGAAAATGCTTTTTAACTGTATTAAAAACAGATGACAATTTTTTGATCCTAACATCTGATAAATAATTAGGATTTGCTGCAAGGCAAAAAGAGAGGACACCTTCTTTTCTTAAGATTTTTTTGGCCTGAGCAAAAAACTCAGTGGTGTAAAACCGGTTTATCTGGAATGTATCCGGCTCCGGTAAGTCAAGTATTATGGCTGAATATTTTTTGCTGCTGTTTGTTATGTATTTTCTTCCATCCTCAAAAATGACATTCACCTTTTTGCCCGTATGCAACAGTCCTAAATGGACTGCTGTCGCAATCAGTGCAGGGTCTAATTCCACATAATCTATCCGGCGAGGGGAATATTTTATTATCTCGTCAAATGTTTCGCCCATTCCCCCTGACACTAAAAGCACATCTTCTATAGAATCGAGCTGGCAAAGTGGGTAATGCACCTTCTCTTCAGCGTTAGCTATGTTAAAGGAAGAATACATTGGGGTACCTGATTCCCATAAGGTGTATTCTTCCTTTTCTCTTGTTACTATTATTCTCCCGTAAGGTGATTCTATGTAACTGACTATATCCGGGCTATATTGCCTGAAGAGGGTAGAAAGCTCAAAATTTGTTTCAATGGCGAGGGTAAAAAAAAGAATAACGACTACAATAGATATAAGTAGAAGAACAAATTTCTTTAGGCGGACAATAAGGCCAAGGGAGACAATTATAAGAACAATGGAGGTGAGTGCTATTATCTTAAATGGGGTAAAAAAATATACTAAGATAAAGCTGAATACTATTCCCCCTGTAATATCACCTATATTATCCGTTATATATAGACCTCCTGCAGTAATTTTACCTCCTATAGATCTCATAATAGAGAGCGAGTATGGCAGCATAAAGCCAATCAAGAATGCGTATGGTGTACTTAAAGTTACAATGAAAAAAAAGAGGGGGTAAAAGCCAGGAGATTCTCCATGGGTAAAAACAACCTCCCTTAAAATCCTTATTGCAACTATCTGGACCAAAGGGAAAATGGCTGTTATTAGGGCGACGGTGGAATAAACAGCGACAGATTTTATCTTAAAAAATTTTGATGTTAGAGAGCCAAGGCCGCTAATCATAAGCCAGCAAAAAAGAACAAGGGAGATTGTGATCTCATTGCCGTAAAACTGTGAAAGGAACTCCCTTACAAAAAGCAGTTGGACAGCGATAGAGGAAATTCCCGTCCCGATCACGGATAGTATTATTAGAACGGTTGTGCTCATTATGCGCTGGAGATAATAAAAATTTAGAGGCCTGTTATATTGTTACTGTTCCTGCTTTGTCTCTTCGAATGCTTGAACCTGGTAAGTGGATACGTGGAGTTTCTC
>CBFDCD010000156.1:0-4769 GCA_965603225.1 uncultured bacterium | reverse complement strand
TTTTGCGTCAAACATGGCTTCAAAATGAGATGTATTTCCATTTTCCCTAATCCCGTCTATGGCGGGACCTTCAACCTGCCCACCTGCGTAGTTACGCAATAGTTGAAAAACTCGGCCCAAGATTGAATGTGTTCATCAACAGTACAAAAGAAGGGGAGCCGAATTTCCAATTTCTTTTTTCCAATTTCAGCGTTCCGTGAACGCTTGCAGAGTATGAAAGACTCAACTTTTTAAAACGCCTACCCAATGTGCTATAAGACTAATAGTCCCGAAGTTTTTCTCGATCCTTCCTTTAAGTATATACGGTCGATTGTGGCCCAGCACGCTGGAAAACCTCCTGTATACCTCTGGGAAAAAAATTGCCTCGTAAATACCTGTAGCATCTTCAAAAGAAATAAATTCCATAGGACCGTTCTTCTTTGTTGAGATTACCTTTTCAGTCACAGGCCAGCCAACTACTGTTACATATCGATCTGTATACCTGAAAAGATCTCTCGCATGGACATGTCTAAGGGACATGAGAGATTTTCTAAAGAGGTTAAGCGGATGGGTTGACATGACAAAACCAAAGATATCCATTTCATGCTTGTGCGCAATATCTTCCTTATAAGGCGATAGCATGGGGGAGGGGCCCCTGGATATCGAAAGACAATCAAGGTTTGCGCCGTGATCATTGTTGTAAAAAAACCGGTAAGCCTCCCAGATCAAGGACGGTTTGCTAAGACCCCTGGAAATGGAGTCAAAACAGCCTGCTTTAATCAAGGTTACTACATCATGGAGTTTGATGTTGGTTCTTTTTAAAAAATCATGGATATTTATAAAAAGGCCTTGTGCAAAACGTTCGTGCACAACACTGTCAAGGGTGTTCTTGGAGATATTTTTTAGCTGCATGAATCCAACCCTTACCCATTTGTCTTTACCCGTATACCTTACCTCACTCAGGTTTATGTCTGGAGGGAGTATTTTCAGACCCATACGACGGGCCTCTGAAATATAGGCACGTGTGGAATAATATCCTCCCTGGTTAGAGATTACTGATGCTATAAATTCAGCCGGATAATGGGCCCGTAAAAAGGCACTTTTATAGGCTACCAATGTGTAACTGGCCGAATGTGATTTACAGAAACTGTAGCCCTCGAAGGAGGTTATCATCTTCCAGACATCATCAATAACCTTATTGTCCACCCCTTTTATGCGTGCCCCCTTTGCAAACTTCAGGTAAAAATCCTGTAATGTTTCTTTTTTGCTCTTTTTAGAAACAATTTTTCTCAAGGTGTCGGATTCTTCAATGGAAAATCCAGCCATGGATACGGCTACCTGGCTTATTTGCTCTTGAAACACAATTACTCCCAGGGTTTCTTCAAGGACCGGTTTTAGAAGTGGATGGATATGCTCCCAGGGCTGCCCATGGAGCCTTGAGATCCATGTCCGGATCACCCCCCTTGAGGCAGGCCTGATAATCGAGGTGATTATTACGTTTGTGCTGAAATGATCTTTATTCTCATACTCATCAAAAGAGAAGGAGCTTGCTACCTGGGATAAGACCTGCCTGGTAGCAGGGCTTTCAAAGTAAAACACACCAAGGGTATCTCCCATGTAAAAAACCTTAATAGTCTCCCTGTCCATTACAGGGTCAAGGCTGGCATATTCTATCTTTTTGCCATAATTTTTATAAACAAGATCAAGGCAATCCCTGATTACAGACAGACTGCGATTTCCTAAAAGATCTATCTTGACCAGGCCTGCGTGCCCTACGGAATCCTTTTCCCATTGCAGGATCTGGATTCCCTTTGAAGATATCTCTACCGGGCAATAATTCCTTATTTTTCCAGGGACTAACACTACACCACCACAATGGGTGGCAATACAATGAAATTTTCCCTCCAACCTATCTGCCGTGGTTACAATTTCGTTCCATGGGCCCTCTAAGTTGTTATGAGAAAGATTTTTATTAAAGACCCTTTCCTTCCTGATTTTTTTTATATTCTTATTTATTTCACCCTCTGAGAGACCAAATACCCTTGCTGTTTCATGTATGGCCAATCGTATACCAAAGGAATTGTGGTTGGCCACCATGGCCACAGAACCATTTCCGTATCTGGAGAATACATAATCAAGTATTGTACCTCGCTCGTCCCATGCAAAATCAAGGTCGATGTCAGGGGGGTCAATCCGTGCCGGGTTTAGAAAACGTTCAAATGAGAGTTTATGTCGTATTGGATCAATATGGGTAATTCCAAGGGCATATGAAATGATTGATGCGGCACCACTGCCTCGGCCGCATGATAGTGTAGATTGTCCGGCAATATCGGCAACTATCAGGAAATAATGGGCAAATCCCATATCTCGAATGGTTTTTAATTCACGGCTCAGTCTTGACTGAATCTCTGGGGTGATCTCTTTATATCTCCACAAGCATCCCTTGGTAGATTGTTCCTTTAGATTAAAGAAGGCATTTTTATCGGAGAGGTCTTTCCTGAATGTAGGGAAGATGGTCTGAGAAAAGTCCCAGCTGGTTTTACACCTTTTTAATATCTCTACGGTATTGCGAGCTGCCTGGGGCGCGTGGGGAAATTGGCCGATCATATCTTGAGGGGATTTCAGGCTGTTTTCCGGAAGGCAGGTATCATGCCTCTGGAGACCGGACAGTCTTTTTTTAAGGGAGATGGCGCGGAGGATACGGTGAAGATAGAACTGGTCTGGGGAGGCTAAATAGACCCTGTTGGTAGCAACAGGCGGAATACCGCTTGCCCTGGAAAAGGCATAGGCCTTGTGCATCATACAGTGAGGCGAAAGCTCTACAAATAAATCTTGCCCCTTGTCTCTTTTAAGGAATTTAAGGAGGTCAATATCATCAGAAATGATAATAAGGCCCTTTGCTCTTTTCTCGAGAGATCTGATGAGATCAAAACCCTGGTCACAATTGCGGTCAGAGATTATACTGCATAGATTGGCATAACCGGATTTATCCTTAACCAAAAGCACGGCCCTGTTGTATTTGGTCAAGATTTCACTTCCTGCTATGGGTTGAATCCTATATTTTTTTGCCGTAGTTATAAAATCAATCAGGCCGTAAAGCCCGTTAGTATCGGTAAGGGCAAGGCTATTCATCCCATAGTCCCGAGCCTTTCGGCATAGTTCTTCAACAGTAGCTATTCCCCAGCCTTTTGAATAATGAGAGTGGACATTGAGGTGGACGAAATTCATTTTTTGTTAACGTTATTTTCTAAATAGCATGACCGAATGCAATTGCCGTATCTCCAAATCGGCCCCTTATATCGTCTATGGCCCGAATTATTTTTGTCTTTTTATTGAGGGCATTTCCATGGGATGAAAAGAAGGATAATTGGCGAGGCGCGGGATAAAGCCGCTCGAAAGAAAGCCTTATAGACCGTAACCTTACCCTGCGTTTATAAACCCTGGTAAATAATTTCTTGATGGAAGGATAAAAATCAAATTCCCAGAAGCTTGGACTGGGTAAAATAGCCCTTCCTGCCCCTTCTGCTTTGTCAACGTATCTAATGGTTAAGATTATTTCTTTTGAGACTAATTTATCGATACGGAGCCTGGAGGATGCCCTCTCTATCATTCTATAAATTGTTGCGAGCAATTTTTGGTCGTCATTTTCATCCTCGCCAAGGAGAAATTCTTCTGTCAGTGGGGCAAGGACTTGGCATTTAGCACAACTGCCATGGATAAAATCCGTACCTATGTATTTCATCATGTCAGATGTGATAGAATGACCGCCGGGGTGAACCGGGACATTGTCTATGCCTAAGGCCTGCTGGTAAATAAGGTGGGAAGACGAACCAAAAATAACCCTAAGATTATCAATGCCTAAATCGACTATTTCCCTGATGAGGCCTATGTTAAGGTCTTCCAAAAGGGAATTCATGTGCATGAAGTCTATCCCGGGCAGGAATTCCACTGGCAGAGGCCCCATAAAGGCGGCCTCCTGTCCATGTTGAACCTCATAATCTCCCTCTATGCCCCTTACCCTGGATGCAGCGGCAGAAACCAGCTTGTTGCTCGCCACGGCTACTGACCCTGACAGGCCAAAGTCTTTCTTTATCTCCTTTCTGAGCCTATGAGCGACATCTATTCCCCTGCCCCAAAGATTTTTTGTGCCGGTAAGGTCTAAATAGAGTTTTCCTGTCCCCTGGTATTCCCAGAGCGGTGTGTACTGCAGTGCCTTCTTTATAATAGAGCTCTCTACCTTAACAAGAAGAGGGGAATTCAGGGTCGCAACATTAATAGGGGGGCATATTTTTGTTGCCTCGGAAACAGGCATTCCCTTTGACACCCCCTCCTTTTGCGCCTCAGAGGACAGATAAGCAATGCGTGCCCGTGGCGAGCGAGATAAAGCTATGGCTATAGGCCGGTCTTTTAACTCCGGCCTGTGAATACGTTCCAGGATAATAGGCAATGAAGGAATATGAAAATGGGCAATCGTTCTTTCCATTATCTATACCTGCGAATAACGCCGACAACCCTTCCTTCTATCCTGAAATTGCCATTTTTTACTATTATAGGCGTAACATCTGGATTAGCCGGTTGAAGCATTACGTAGGAATTTGTCTTAAAATATTTTTTAATGGTAGCCTCATTGTTAATAAGAGCAACGACAGTCTGGCCGTTTTCTGCTGTTGGCCCCTTCCGCACAACCACAAAATCACCGTCAAGGATACCGTCATCCCGCATGGAATCCCCTTGAACCCTAAGCACAAAATGATCTCCCTCACCAAGCATGGAAGGTGGTATTTCAATGG
>CBFDCD010000155.1:0-4775 GCA_965603225.1 uncultured bacterium | reverse complement strand
ACCGCCTGCTGCTTATCAGTTAATTTCATTTTTCCCTCCTCAGGGCAATTTAAACGGGCATTTTTGGGAATTTATTTTACCTTTGGCCGCGAAGGCTCGAAATTTTTGTGATTATATTACTGTAAAAATAACTGTAAGTCAAGGAATAATTTGAAAGGGATTAAAGGAGGGCGGACAATTTTGCTATTGGCTTTTGGTTAGTGGGCGTACATTGTTTGGTAGGTTTTTAAGTGTTTCAGGAAGGTAGCGTGCTTGAGAAGCCACATAGTTCCTTATCAACTACTTCAAGTTCCTGGATATTTTTATAAAATTCTTTTTCATCTTCCTTTGCCCAGGTCCCTGCCAAATGGTCAAGATCATGATATACAGGAAAGACCTGTTTCTCCCTGAGGCCAAGCGCGGATTTTAATAACCTTAAAGACAATTTATTTATACTTTCCCCATTTTGCATGGCCCTTTCTTTAATTCTATTGGCGAGTTCCGGGTCAATGCCACGTATTGTTAATGTTTTCATGCTTACCCCCTGTATTTAAAAAATGCATTCAATGTGATTTTATAACATACATTCAATAAGAAATCAATAGTCTTGATTAAGGGCCGAGTACCGAGGCAGCCTCACACAAGACATTTCGAATTTAAACAAAACGCCAACTTTGACGGTGGTAATCTTGCTATTATTTCAGGTGATATTTATTGCAATCTCCATTTTTGTGTATATCTTTGTAGGGGTAGTGAACTTTATAAGGTACATGAAATTTTTTTTTATTTTTATTGAACAGGAAAAACATTGGTGCTATAAAATAATGTTCAAATTTAGTGAATACCAACACGAATTTCATAGACATAGTTAATTTAAAGTCAAATAAGAGGTAAAATATGCTCGAGATACGCTTTCATGGGAGGGGAGGCCAAGGGTCGGTTGTAGCCTCCAAGATATTAGCTAATTCAGCGTTTATAGATGGCAATTACTCTCAATCATTTCCTGCGTTTGGCGTTGAGAGAAGGGGGGCGCCGGTAACCGCATTTTTAAGGGTAGATGAAAAACCCATAAGGATAAGGACGGAAATTTATGAGCCGGACCATATTATAGTCCTGGACCCCTTGTTAGTTGAACAGGTCCCTGTTACTGAGGGTTTAAAAGAAGGGGGCATTGCCATTGTGAATACAAACAAAAAACCCACTGACTTTGCCGATATATTTAAGGGCTTTAAAGTGGCAACTGTTCCGGCTGGAAAAATCGCCGTAAAATATCATCTCGGCAGCGCCCAATCTCCCATTGTTAACACCGCTATATTAGGGGCGATAACAAAGGTGCTTGGCATAGTGACCTTGGAGAGCCTGATCAAGGCCATCAAGAGTGATGTGCCTGCTCACCCTGATAATAATGCAGCGGCTGCTGAGGAGGCCTATCAGGATGTCAGTGAGGTTGTTCAACTTTGATAATCAGTGGTGATAATAAGATAAGGATAGAAGATGAAATATACTGATAAACAGGTTCAAGTTCCATTATGTGCTGTCTCAACTGCCTCAAGTTTATTAAACAAAACTGGGAGCTGGAGATTTGCAGAACCTCAATTTATTGACCGTGTCTCTCCATGTAACCAGCAGTGCCCTGCAGGTGAGGATATAACAGGGTATATGTATCTTGCAGGACAAGAGAGGTTCGAAGAGGCCTGGAGGTTGATAATGGAGGAAAATCCCTTTCCAGCAACCATGGGGCGGATATGTTTTCATACATGTGAGGATAGGTGCAACAGAAAAGACCATGATGAGGCAGTGGCTATACATACGGTGGAGCGCTTTATTGGCGATTATGGTCTTTCCCATGGGTTGAAGGTAAATATTACAAAGGAGATGAAGGATAAAAAGGTCGCCATAGTAGGAGCAGGGCCAGGTGGGCTTAGCGCTGCATACCATTGTAGAAAAATGGGCTATAATGTTCATGTATTTGATTTAAATGAAAAACCAGGCGGCCTTTTACGTTATGGTATCCCTTCCTACAGACTCCCAAAGGATGTAATTGATGGAGAGATTGGGAGACTCTATGATATGGGGATAGAATTCAGAATGGAAACACAGGTAGGAAAGGATGTATCTTGGGATGACCTGGATAAAGATTTTAATGCCGTATTTATAGCCATAGGTGCCTATAGAGAACAATCCCTTGCCATGGAGGGACTGGAAAAGGACGGTATATATAAGGCCCTTGAATTTTTAAGGAATGTAAACAAAGGCAACAAACCGATATCAGGAGGGAAGATTGCCGTAATCGGTGGAGGAAACAGCGCTATTGACTGTGCAATGGTATCCAGAAGACTTGGGGCAGAAGTAACTATTGTGTACAGGCGTAGTGAGGCAGAGATGCCTGCCCATGGAGAAGAGATAGAGATGGCAAGGGAAGACGGAGTTGATTTTCTCTTTTTGTCCAATCCGGTAGAGGTATATGGAAATAGTACAATCACAGGCCTTAAATTGGAAAAGATGACTTTAGGCGAGAAGGATAGCTCCGGCAGGAGAAGACCGGTACCGACTGGGGAGATATTTGATGTTGATTTTGATGGCATGATACTGGCCGTTGGAGAATCCACGGATGTAGAAGATTTTCCCTCATCTATTGACCACACAGAAGGTGTTGTTAGTACTGATTATATGAGTCAAACCAATGAGCCCAAGTATTTCGCCGGTGGAGATATTATCGATATACCTCATACTGTCACTAATGCCATTGGAGCAGGAAAACGGGCTGCTGTAGGCATTGACCGGTTTCTCCAGGGTATCAAAGATGAGGGCAATGAACTTGACGGATTCAGATGGGGCAGTGAGGGAAATATTAGTATTGCCGGGCTTAACGGGGTTAGGCTTTTTCCCAGAAAAAACCCAGCCTACGAGGTGGTAGATCAAAAGGAGCTGAATAATTTTTATTTTGACCACCGGCCGAGGATAAAGATATAGAGCAAGCCTTCAAAAGATCGGCTAAGTAATTTTAACGAGGTTGTGAAATCCCAATCCAAGGATAATATAGTTGCAGAGGCGAGAAGGTGTTTTAATTGCGGGTCCTGCACAGAGTGCGGAAATTGCTATACCTTCTGTCCGGATAATGCAGTCAAAAAGGACCCTGCCGGCTATGGGTTTATTATTGACCTTGATTACTGCAAAGGATGCGGAATATGCGTCAACGAATGCCCCAGGGGGGCCATGAAAATGAAATATATGGAGTAGAATAATGAGAAAGGTATTAACTGGAAACCAGGCAGTAGCCTACGGGGCAATGCTATCTGATATTCAGGTAGTCGCTGCCTATCCAATAACACCCCAGACAACCATTATTGAAGAGTTGGCTGATATGCAGGCCGATGGAAGAGCAAACATTGATTATATCAGGGTAGAGTCTGAGCACTCTGCCATGGCCGCCTGCATTGGCGCTTCAATGGGAGGTGTAAGGACGTTTACCGCAACGAGCGGGCAGGGGTTGTTCCTTATGCATGAAATGCTTCATTATGCATCAGGGGCCAGGGTCCCAATCGTAATGGCCAATGTAAACAGGGCCGGAGCAGCACCATGGAGTATATGGAGTGATCAGACGGATTCTATTTCCCAAAGGGATACAGGATGGATTCAGCTATACTGTGAAGGCAATCAGGAGGTGCTGGATACAACTATTATGGCCTTTAAGATAGCGGAGAGTATCCGTCTGCCTATTATGGTTGTTCTGGATGCTTTTTTTCTGTCACACACGTCCGAGCCTGTAGATATACCTGATGTGGAGATGGTGAATAAATTCCTTCCCCCCTTTGACCCCGGGGAAATATGGCTTGATCCGGATAACCCCAAAAGCTTTGGGGGTATTACCATGAGTAATGCCTATATGGAATTTAGATGGCAAGTCCAGAGAGACATGGAAAAGGCCAAGGGTATAATTACAACAGTGCATAGGGAATTTGAAGATACCTTTGGAAGGTTATACCGCCAGGTCGAGGAATATAAAACAGATGATGCGGATATTGTGCTTGTGCTGTCCGGTACTGTGGCATCCACCGGAAGGGATGCTATCGACACACTAAGGGACAGGGGAGAAAAGACAGGCATGATTAAAATGAAGACGCTGCGCCCTTTCCCCAGGGAGGATGTTATTGCGGCCCTGAAGGGCAAGAAAAAGGTGGCAATAATTGATAGAAATTTTTCTCCAGGCGCTACAGGCGTATGGGCCCAGGAGATAAAAAATGCCCTTTATGAACTACCTGAAAATGAACGACCTCTTGTATATGGATATGTTGCCGGTCTTGGCGGCCGGGATATAAGCACAAAAACCATTGAAGAGGTTTACAACAAGACTAAAAGCAGTGAAAAACCGGATGATGTAGATATATGGATAGGAGTTAAGTATGTATAACCTTAATCAAAGATTTGATAATCAGACTATACCTGAAGATGAATTTATGGCATCCGGCAATGTAGCCTGTGCAGGATGCGGCGCGTCTCTTTCCATGAGACTCGCATTGAAGGCTTTGGGAAAACCAACTTCGCTTGTAATCCCTGCATGCTGCTGGACAATCATACCGGGCGCATGGCCTCAAACTGCAATGGATGTCCCATTGTTTCACGCTGCCTTTGAGACAACAGGGGCAACCATATCCGGAGTCAGGGCCGCATACAGAAAAAAGGGTATGGACGATGTATGTGTAGTCGGCTGGGCCGGGGATGGAGGCACATATGATATTGGCATTCAGGCGCTTTCAGGCGCGGCAGAAAGAAATGAAGATGTAATCTATGTATGC
>CBFDCD010000154.1:0-4782 GCA_965603225.1 uncultured bacterium | reverse complement strand
GAAAAAAACATCCCTGCCTCTCCACACTGGTAGCTACTCAATACTCCTCAGTACTGCCATCGCCGAAATAAATCATAATCAACGCTCTTTGCGGGCCAGTCACCTCCTCGAGATACGCAAAATTCAGACCTTCTGCGTTCTCCATTTCGTAATAGGCCGGTTCAATGTAAAGACTGTCTGGTTTAGCAATAAGCTCCTTGATCCTGGATGCATTGATATTTTTTTCAAGAAGCTGGAGCAACGGGGACCTAGATCCTGGAGCAAGTGTCAACCCTCCCCAGGGCGGGAGTCAATGTTGTTATAGTTTTGAATGTGCCTGGGACGTCAGGGTTAACCGTATTGGAATCCGGCAGCCACTGCCGCACGGTAAGGCCAAACTGGGTGATGGTGTACGTAATATTTCCGGTATTTTTCAGCTGCACCCCCATAGTTATTGAGCCGCTGGCTGCTGTTTCTGTCCTGGTTCGAGAATCGGTGGTATATTTGGAATAGCTCTGTTGAGAGGTCTGGGATGATTCATTGGTAAACGCCACTGTATGCTCTGTATTAAGGGTGAATTCTATTTTATAGGAAACCCCTCCTGTGAAGAAACCGGCCTTTGCCTCAGTTCCAATGGTAAGGCTGGAACCAATGGAGTGAGAGTGGTACACACTTTTAGAAGAAGTGGCACTCTTGGACAGTTCAGCGCCGTATTGCCGTGATTGCCCCTCTTCCTCTGCGTACTGAACGTCGAGTCTGACATCTACGTCATCAGAGTAAGGTCTAATCTTGGGAGATCAGCCACGAGAGGGCTTCTTATTGGATGATCGGCCTCTTCAAAATCTGTCCTGCCATCTCCGTCAGTATCTTCCAAGGTTGGGGATAATTTTAACATGGCCAATTCGTTTCCATCGAAAAGGGCTGTGTTAGACTCCTGGTTATGTTCCGGTCCCCTCGCGTCTCCGTCAGAATCCACACTGTTTGGGTTGGTTATCCACTGATACCATTCCTCTTTATCACTCAATCCGTCTCCGTCTGTATCTACAGAACTCGGATCTGTGCGGATCTGATACTCTAAAAAGTCATTGAGACCGTCTCCATCTGTGTCTTCAAGGCTTGGATCGCTGTTCACCTCTCTGACGGTCAGAAGATTCCCATTTGCAGCATATCTATAGCCCAACTCATCTACGACTATAGTCCAGCCCTTGTTTTCCGCCCCATCGGAGAATCCATCACCATCTGTATCAGTAAGGCTGTCAACCGTTGTCACAGATACTGTCCTTGTAAGTGAGTTGCCATTAGGAAGGTCGTAGTTAGCTTCAATAACCGTTTCTCCAACCTCATCGCTGCTAATGGTCATCTGGAGTTGCCCGCTTTTCTGCTGCGGCTGAATGATTTCCAATGTGCCTGGACCAGAGACGAGGGTGATGCTAATGTCCGTTTCGAGTGGTATGGGATATCCTCTGGCGTCAGTCAATGTGGCTGTCAGGGTAACTTTTTCTAAGCCATTGTTCTCAATATATTCTGAGTCTGAAGAGAAGAGCATATTGATATAGACGGCAGGGCCTTACTGATATAAAGGGTTTTTAGAATATATGGCATGGCAGAGCAGTAAGTTAATTGACATAAAACCCCTCTATATTTTATGATGCTTAAAAAAAATGCCTTCATGCGAACGAAAGTATTTTCTTTCCCAAATTTACTATACTTTATGAAAATCACCTTAGGTAAAATTATTTTAATGGAGCTAAACAATGCAAGGTAAAAAACCAAAATTGAGCCTGAATGAGCGATTTTCCCCATTTCAAACAAAGATGGAGACCGAAGGAATACCTCATCTAATGATAGATACATTCAAATCCTGCTACGAAAAATTACTGAAGGGAGAAAGGGGACTGCTGTCAAGGAACGATATCCTCCCTGTTGAAAAGGAACATATTGCCCATATGGATACATTAGATGATTATACTGAAGATGGGCGTGCGGTTATGGGGAAAACAGTACTTATAAAGCTAAATGGAGGCTTAGGAACAAACATGGGCCTGCTAAAGGCCAAATCTCTCATTGAGGTTAAGGGAGGATTGAATTTTCTTGATATTATTGCAAAACAGACGTTAAGTTATAGCAAAGAGGGCGGGGTTCATATCCCACTTGTTTTGATGAACAGTTTTAAGACCGATGAAGACAGCAAACAATTCCTTGACAAGTATCCAGACCTTGCCTCAGATATTCCCCTTTCATTTGTGCAACACAAATTCCCAAAGGTGTTAAAGGACAGCCTGAGTCCTGCCTATTGGCCAAAAGATCCTGAAAATGAATGGAATCCACCTGGCCACGGTGATATCTATTTTGCCTTGATTACCTCTGGGATTTTGGATAAACTGTTAGAAAAAGGATATAAGTATGCATTCATCTCTAATTCTGACAATCTTGGTGGAGTGCTCGACCATACAATACTGGGCTATTTTGCATCTCATGGTTTTCCATTCATGTTGGAGGTTGCAGACAGGACAGAGGCAGATATAAAGGGAGGGCATCTGGCAAAAATGATATCCGGTGGCCTTATCCTCAGAGAAATAGCCCAGTGCCCAGATAACGAAATAGATGAATTTCAGGATATAAATATATATAAATACTTCAATACAAACAATATCTGGATCAATCTGACACTTTTAAAGGAAAAATTAAATAAGGTCCATAATATGCTTGGGCTCCCTATGATAGTAAATCAAAAAAGAATTGACCCGAGAGATGATTCTTCCTTCGAGGTATATCAGATTGAGATGGCCATGGGATCAGCTATCTCCATTTTTGAAAATTCTACTGCCATAGGGGTTCCAAGGACAAGGTTTGCTCCTGTTAAAACAACACAAGACCTCCTGGCACTGTGGTCTGATTGTTATGTGCTTACAGAAGATAACAGCATCACACAAAACCCTGAAAGAAAAATAGACAATATGGTCATTGACCTCGATGAAAGATACTACAAAAACATTGACCAGTTAAAGGAAAGGTTTCCCCATGGCGCACCATCTCTAATGGACTGCAAATCATTTAAGATTGTGGGGGACGTTTACTTTGGCAAGGATATTGCTGTAAATGGTACTGTAACTATTTTTAACCATTCTGCAAAAAAAGTTACAATTCCTGATGGAATAGTTATAAATAAAGATCTTTTATTTAACTGAGAGCGAGCTTTGCCCAATCATGCCACAGGGAGATATACAAAAAATCAAGGATACAATTCGCCCCATACAGGACATTGCCATACTGTTAACTGGGGCCAGAGAATTTGTATGTGAAAAAAGGATGTTGAGAAGTTTTTCAGTGGGATTAGAGTCTAACCTGGTCAAACTTGAGAACAGTATCACAGCGGCAAAGAAAAAATTCGCTGGAAAACCCAATGAAATACAAAAACTGGATAGTCGTTTTTCTGAAATTAGAGATATTAATAGGAAGCTTAAATCAAATGATACAGATTTAGTGGATAAATGCTTGTCTGGAAATATAGGCAGTAAATTGACTGACATTGTCTCTGAGTTAAAAAATATGGTAAATACTATGGAAAAATCCTTGCAAGTAAAAAATCAAAAATACACAATAACTGATTGGGCTGTCCAGCATTCAATCGGTTTAAAATCATTTATCGCAAACCTCACCCCACTTATTTATAAAATAGTAAAGATAATCTTAGCGGCGACAATCTTTGTCATCGCCCTATCTGTCTTTCTATTTTTCACCATGGAATCTAAAAACGACCTCATTGATGGTATAAAAATAGATCGTGTTTATTTAAAAGGGAAGCTAACCGAACTTGAAGGGCAAAGAAATGAATGGAAAAAAATTACCGACAAAATCGAATCCATCAAAAAAAAGTTATCTACCAGGCAGGATAAAATTGAGGTATTAGATCTTACTGTAAAAAAAGGAAAAATCCAGGAATCCATGGAAAAGACATTGCTATCTATAGAAAGTAGAGAAAAAAAACTTTTAGAAGAAAGAAGGAAACTGAAAGAAATCAATGAAAAATCATTTTTTCAGAGACTCTTCAGGAGATGAATATATTTTCAGGTATTGATTAAGTGTGACAACCTGGTCGCCTGGTAATAGTATAATAAAATTGCATTATTGATTTCCCCTGAATTGTAACCCTTCGCTTTGGGCCCTCCTCAGACACGCCTGTTCTTATAGAAAATCCAAATTAACACTTGAAATTAATTTTTACTAACGCCTCATATCATGAAATGGGAAAAATACCCCCTTTCTTTTCCGTATCCCACAACTGTAGTGGACTTAGAATCTCTTACTATTTTTACTGGAACTGGATAATGTAAAGGTCCATCACTGTAAGAAACAGCAATGGAGGCTGCCAATTCTAATCCATCCATTGATATTTTCCCTGATGCCAAAACCGTTGGGCCTGGGAAAGACTCAACAATTAAAATTGTACTGCCCTCGCCTGCCAAAGAGCTGATCATCTCATTTTCCCTTTGATCCCTACCCACTATTAGCTTGGTTTCTTTTCCTATCCTGAAGTGTCTCCCCCATTTAAGAAGCTCCATATCGCGCCTTTTTAGTGCAGGGCTTGTGGATATCAAATCTCTTAGGCGTCGGGAAAAAGCCTTGTCTGTCAGTAAGCATCCACCAGCAGGAGCAGGATAATTTTTTATGCCTAACCTGGTGGCTAACTCCATCTGGGGCTTTCGACTACGACCTGAAAGCCCTAATAACCCTTCCCTCTTAATCCAGCCGGCTTTTTCAGGTAGAGTTTCAGGAAGTCTTTTTGCTGAAAGAGGCCTAAGA
>CBFDCD010000153.1:0-4799 GCA_965603225.1 uncultured bacterium | reverse complement strand
GATAATATCGTAACGCCATCAAAAATGGGACAGGGTGAAGTTGGTATTGTAACTGTAAACGGAGATAAAGGCGGCAAGCCGGAGATACTATGGAATGAAAAACGAATTACCCTGACCCCTGTCATTGAAAATAAAGTTTGGACGGCATTTATTGGTGTGGATTTGACTTTAAGGCCTGGGAAGTATAAACTCAAAACAATTGTTGGTGAACATACGGATACAAAATTTATCCATGTATTCAAAATGGATTATGGTGTCAGGCGGTTGACGGTTCCAAAAAGCATGGAGGCCCTTGATGAACAAACCCTGAAGAGGGTTAAGCGTGAATCTCGCCGAATAAAAAAGCTTTTCTTGAGATCCGCCAAGAATCCCTTATGGAAGGGGGCATGGGTGAGACCGGTAAATGGCCCTGTAGTGAGTCCTTTTGGCCGAAGGAGCATTATAAATGGGGCGGAACGTTCTCCTCACTCAGGGGTTGACCTCAAGGCTGCAGAGGGTGTACCTGTTAAGGCAGCAAACAATGGCGCAGTCGTACTAACAGATGACTGCTTTTTTAGTGGTGTGAGTATTATTATTGACCACGGAGGTGGTATCCACAGTATGTATTTTCACTTAAGCACGTCCCTTGTAAATACAGGACAAATGGTAAAAAAGGGAGACGTTATTGGATTATCCGGCTCTTCCGGCAGGGTGACGGGCCCTCACCTTCATTTTGGTGTAAGACTTGATGGGGCAAGGATAAATCCCTTAAAATTAATTGATGTTAGCAGAAAAATAGGTGCGAAATGAAGGGGAAAAAATTTGAAGATGCCATGAGGGAATTAGAGAATGTTGTAAAACGTCTGGAAAGCGGAGACTTGCCCCTTGAAGAGTCACTTAAAACCTTTGAGCAGGGGATTGCCTTATCACGATATTGTTTTAATAGACTGGAAGAGGCAGAGAAGAAGGTTTCCATGCTGGTGAAAGACGGAGACAGAATAAAACAAGAACCCTTTGACTTGAGAGATAATGAAAATGACGCAAAGGATTGAACACTATCTTAAGGAAAAGAAATCTGATGTAGAAAAGGCCCTGAAAAAGTTAATGCCGGAGCCGTCAGGACTTGCAGGTACTGTTGTTGAGGCCATGAATTATACCCTGTTTTCAGGGGGAAAAAGAATCAGGCCGATTCTTTGCATAGCAGGGGCAGAGGCAGTTGAGGGAAATGCAGATAATGTATTACCTGTTGCGTGCGCATTAGAGCTCATTCATTCTTATTCGCTGATTCACGATGACCTCCCGGCAATAGATAATGATGATTTTAGAAGGGGCGAGCCGACAAATCATAAGGTATTTGGCGAGGCTATGGCACTTCTTGCAGGTGATGGCCTTTTGACCATGGCATTTAATATTATGGCCCGCTTCGGGGTGGAGAAAGATAGTGGTAAGGCAGAACTACTGAGGGTAATTGATATGATAGGCTATGCTTCCGGCTGTCAGGGTATGGTAGGTGGCCAGGCAGTTGATATCAGTTATGAGGGAAAGGACCCGGACCCTCATGTTGTTGAGTATATACACACCCATAAAACTGCAGCATTGATAGCCTCATCAGTTGCTGCAGGGGCGATTTTAGGGGGAGGTAATGAGGAGGAGATAAGTTCCATTAACCGATACGGGCAGTGCATAGGGCTGGCGTTTCAAATTGCCGACGATATTTTAAACATTGAAGGAACGAGGAGTGTTATAGGCAAGGATGTGGGCAGTGATGCAGAAAGGGGAAAGATTACATACCCCTATGTTTTTGGAATAGATGAGTCGAAAAGAATTCAGGCGGAATTAATTGACAGGGCAATTGAAGAGATAGTTGGTTTCAACAACAGGGCATGGCCCCTGAGAGATCTGGCCCGTTATATTATTGAAAGAAATAAATAAGGTAACCGTTCAGGGGTTCAGGGGTTAAATAGTTAAAGACGGAATCCATGAGCCAAAACGATAAACTTGTGAACGTAAGAGTCTTAATTTCAGGATGTTGCACTTAACTCGGCCTCCGTCTCCGCTTCTCTCCGAGGCGTAGGCTCGCCCCTACAAGCCGGAGGCCAACCTGCAGTGCTTGCAGGCTGGATGGTAGATTCTACGGCTCGGAAAACCGTGTACGTGATTTACTTCCGGCCTTTATTATATATTGCCGACTTAAAGGCCTGCCTGCATGCATCACACAGGCAGACAAGGTTAGAGAGGGTAAGCAACCCTTAACCTTTTAACCTTTATCCGCCGTTCTTGTGGCGGTCTGAACGGTGAACCTTTGAACGCTTAAAAAAGGAAAACGTAAACAAACTAATGGAAAAGGAAAGGAAAAACTCTTCAGGAAGCATTCTTGAAGGTATAAATGGCCCTGCGGATTTAAAAAATCTGGGTGTAGATAAATTAGATGAATTGGCCAGCGAGATAAGAAGACTTATAATAGAGACGGTTTCAAAAAATGGCGGACATTTGGCACCAAGTTTAGGTGTGGTTGAGCTCACCATTGCCCTCCATTATGTGTTTGATACACCGAAAGATAAAATTGTCTGGGATGTTGGTCACCAATCATATGCCCATAAGATTCTTACAGGGAGAAGGGATAAATTTCATACATTAAGAATGTATGAAGGGATAAGTGGCTTTCCCAAGAGAGAAGAAAGTCCGTATGATACATTTAATACGGGGCATTCAGGGACGTCCATATCTGCAGGCCTGGGCATTGCAACTGCAAAGTCAATCATGAAAGACAAAAAAAAGACCGTTGCAGTTATTGGGGATGGTGCCATGACTGCTGGAATGTCATTTGAGGCACTTAATCAGACTGGTCATACAGAGAAAGATTTGGTCGTTGTTCTCAATGATAATGAAATGTCAATAGCCAAAAACGTTGGGGCCCTCTCTTCCTATATAAGCAGAAAGATATCCGGCCCACGATTATTTAATTTTAAAAAACATTTTGAGAGCGTTATTAGCTATATACCAGGTGTAGGGGAAAATATAATAAACATTTTAAGAAAGAGTGAAGACTCCCTGATTGGTCTTCTAACACCAGGCATGCTTTTTGAGGCCTTGAGATTTAGATATATAGGCCCGATTAAGGGACATGATATTAATCTCCTGATCAGGACCTTCAAGGATGTGTCTCAGCTGGAAGAGCCTGTCCTTGTGCATGTCCTGACTACCAAAGGCAAGGGTTACGAGCCTGCTGAAAAAGATCCTGCTTCCTTTCATGGAATTGGCGCCTTTGACATAGACACAGGTCTGCCTAAGAAAAAATCTCCCAAAGAGCCGCCATCCTACACTGAAATATTTGGCAGGACAATAGTTGACTTAGGCGGTAAAGATAAAAAACTCTTTGCAATTACTGCTGCTATGCCTGAGGGGACCGGATTAACAGATTTTGCCAGGATATACCCGGACCGCTTTATAGATGTAGGCATAGCGGAACAACATGCCGTAACATTTGCAGCAGGGATGGCTACGGAGGGATTTAAGCCGGTTGTAGCCATTTATTCTACCTTTCTGCAACGTTCCCTGGATCAGATAATACATGATGTGTGCCTACCAAATTTACATGTTATCTTTGCCCTGGACAGGGGGGGTATAGTGGGCGATGATGGTGCAACGCACCATGGTTTGTTCGACCTTTCATATCTAAGAAACATCCCTAATATGACGGTTATGGCGCCAAAGGATGAAAATGAGTTAAGAAACATGTTATTTACCGCACTTGAATTTAATGGGCCTATTGCTATTCGATATCCCAGGGGAAAGGCCGTTGGTGTCCCTTTTAATAATGAATATGAAAAGATTCCTATAGGTGAGGCGGAAATTCTAACCACTGGAAAGGATCTTTTGGTATTAGCGATTGGAAGCAGGGTTCAACCTGCACTTGAGGCCTGTAAAGAAATTGAAAAGGATGGATATTCTGTTGGCGTGATAAATTGCAGGTTTGTGAAACCTTTCGATACACGTTTACATGCAATGGCGGAAGCGATTGGAAGGGTTTTAATTGTGGAGGAAAATACGAGCTACGGTGGATTTGGAAGTGCTGTTTTAGAGTCTTTTAATGATTATGGCTTGTTCGGGGTGAAAATAAAGCGACTTGGCCTTCCAGATATATTTATTGAACATGGCCCCCAAGAGCTTTTAAGAAAAAAATACGGCATCTGCAGAGAAGATATCGTAAAAGAGGCAAGAGAATTGATTAGAAATACAGATTGTTAGGTTAAAGACGCAAGACTTAGTATTCAATATTTACAGCTCCATTTACCGCCAGTCATTTCATAAAAGCGCACCCTCTTTTACCTTGGGTGATAAAGATTGTTAGGAAATGGTTGCATATTTTAGCTTATACATTATGGATAGTTCCCAGGATGCATTAGACCGGCAGTCTCGTCAATCTTCATCATAATGTTCATATTCTGCAATGCATTTCCCGCCTGACCCTTAACTAAATTATCAATCAGGCTTACAATAATCACCTTTCCTGTCCTTGAATCAATATTGAGCAAAATATTGCAGAAGTTGCTGCCCCTCACATCTGTCGTAGTCAGGGTTTCTCCATGGCTGAATAATCGGATAAATGGTTCATTCCTATACATTTTATAGTATGCATCCCTCAGGATTTCCATTGTAACACCAGGGAGAAGGTTCCCGTAAATAGTAGACAAAATACCCCTGCTCAAAGGGACAACATGTGGCGTGAACGTAATAGTAATCTCCTTGCCGCTTAATCCGCTCAGTTCTTTCTCGATTTCATATACATGTTGATGACCGGAAATCTTGTAGGCATTCAT